>JALUTL010000460.1 GCA_027016475.1 Candidatus Heimdallarchaeota archaeon | reverse complement strand
TTTTTTATTTTTTTGTCACCATCCCGCCCTCTAAGCCAAACTCAATCTTTGTTTTAATCCGCGCCAAGCACTGCCAAAGTGCTTCAATTTTCTTTCTCGTGTTCTAGCCAACTTTTCAGTTTGATACGCTTCATAGTAAATCAATTCTATCTTGCCTTTGCTTTCTTGATGTTCAGCAAATTTCTTTTTCAAATCGCTTGTATAACCAATGTATAGGAATGATTGGCGCGATTTTTAATCTTAATGAGATAAACATAATACATAACGCTTGTATTTTAGCATAGAGGGCGGGACAATTAAGGAAAAGAAAATTTTTCTGTTTTGCCTTCCTGCTGACGCGGGAATTGCGGAAACGCTCCCACCCCAACCGCGCCTTCGGCACGGAGAGATAGACACCTACTTTGATTTTACAAAATTCATTCACTCTGTTACAATAAGTATAACAATGATAAAGTTTTAGAGCAAGAGTATGGATTTAGAAAAACTTCCAGAATTACTAACAATGAAGCAAACATCCGAGATACTTGGCGTTTCCGCTATGACTTTAAGACGCTGGGATAAAAAGGGCGTATTAAAGCCATTTAGACCTCACCCATCAAATGTTAGGAGGTATCGGAAACAGGACATTATTAAATTTATCAAAAAGTGACCATTTTAGAATTATGCCCCATAATCTTGACAAAAATAAGAAAATATATACTACGGTTGGTTCTTTGAAAAAGGCCCAAACCCAAAGAAAGGAGGTATTTGCCATGCGGTACAAAGTTGAGTTGCTGACGGGCATCAGGCCCACCGGCGATTTGACCGTAGCAAACTACCTTGGGGCAGTCGCGCCCATTGTTGAACTTCAGTCTCAAGGCGTGTCTCCAATGGTCTTCGTTGCCGATTTTCACGCGATTACGGACAACGAACCGGCCACTGCAAGACAATACACCCATGGAGTTGTGGCTGACTATATCGCGCTTGGAGTAAATCCGCAGAAGGCGGACGTCTATCTCCAGTCAGATATAGCCGGAGAGGTAACCACATTTACCGCTCTTTTGGCGCGGCATGTTTCTGTAGCAGAGCTCTTGAGGGTGCCAACCCTTAAAGACAAGCTCAAGAACAATGCCCGACCAGAGACGGCGAATGCCCTCCTTCTCCTCTACCCAGTCCTGATGGCTGCCGACATTCTACTGAACAGAGCCAAAAAGGTACCGGTGGGGGAAGATCAGCTCGCACACATGGAGGTAACGCGCTTGCTTGCTCGCAGGTTCAACAAGAGGTACGGGGAACTTTTCCCCATTCCCAAGGTGTTGCAGGTCAAGTCACTTCGTATCCTCTCTTTAAAGGGAGAGGGTAAGATGAGCAAGACTAATCCTGGCGGCGCTATCTTCCTCACGGATGATGCGAAGACGGTCGCCAAGAAGATCAAGGCCGCTGAAACCGCTTTTGAGGGAGTAATGAACGACAAGCTGGAAAGCCATATCTTGGTTGCTAAAGGGTTGGCGAAAACCGAATCGGAGCGCGATGAGGTGGAGGCTATAATCCAGGCACACAAGAGCGGCAAACCGGTGATGGGTCAATTCAAACAGCTTCTGACCCACATTGTTCAGAACTTCCTTGAGGAGTTTCAGGCAAAAAGAGCCGAGATTACCCGGGATCCGTCGTATATTCCTTCCGTTCTGGAAGAGGGGGTCAAGGTGGCGAGAAAAAACGCCATCGAGACTCTAGACGAGGTCAGGAAGGTCTTGCGATTCACCTAACAGGCTGGGATTGTTACAAAAGGCGATCCCAGTCTTTCTTTTTTAAAAAACCATGAGAAAACAAAAAATTCCAAAAGAATTACAAAAGTTAACACCATTTTTCCACGACATTGATTTGGGAAATGGTCTTAATACAGCGCCAGAGATTTACAGAATGAGAGATGCTATCAACTTTTTCTTCCCGCCCCTCTTGAGATTATTTGGAGAATCGCTTAAAGATTTGAGAATTTTAGATGTGGGATGCAATTGCGGTGGATTTTCCTTTGAAGCAAGTAAATACGGACCCAAAGAAGTGATAGGGATAGACGCCGACCAAAAAGAAATATGGAAATAAAAATAAATAAAAAAGTTATTGCGCTTGCCGTTATAATTATACC
>JALUTL010000459.1 GCA_027016475.1 Candidatus Heimdallarchaeota archaeon | reverse complement strand
GCATAGATTGGATTGTCTGAAAATCCATCTTCATACTGTATATTTGGAATGGTGGATCTCAACGTCATCGCTTGCAATACCAATTTTTCGACAAAAGTTTGATATTTTGCCATCAATTTTTTTGCCTCATCCAAATCCGGAATTTTGTGTTTTGACGAGTATGCTGATCCGTCGAACATTTTATCATTAAGTTTCAGGGGCATCAATGTTTGCTTTTCCCACTTTTCATTGAGGAAATAATGCAGTGCAAAAATAAAATCCGATGTGGTTTGGTGGAATATGCTTCCAGGAACAAGTCTGTCAATTATATCAAGCTCCTTCTTGAGATCATCAATTGATTTGAAGCGGCCATTGTTTTGAATTTTTGTTTGGGCAATTGCATCGTACCATTCGTCGCCTTGATATGGTGCAGGAATTATATGTACGATGGCTTGTTCTTCGCCGTATCGGCCAACTCTTCCAATTCTTTGTATCAAATTTGCTGCGGGGCAGCTTTCCGTAATGAGGACTTCGAATTGATCACTAACTCCAACCTCTGCACTGCTTGTTGCAATTACCAATATTTTCTCGTTTGTGGAATTTTTTATTTCCCTGTACTGGTTCCATCCATTGAATACCCTGAAAACATCAAAAGCTTTGTTTTTTTTCCGCAGTTGAGCGAAATCATTTGCCATTTGATATGCCCTTCTCCTGGAATTGAGAATTACAATAATTCGATTATGGATTTTCAGGCATTCTTTTATTAAGTCTTCAATATACTGGTTATGGTCATTAAAATCGGTGATCGGGTCATGAATGTTGATGCATAGTTCTGAATGGCGTCCTGATCCACTAATGAAATTGTTTGGTTTTACTATCTTCATCGTTTTGAGGACATCAGCTACATATTCTGGGGTTGTTGCAGAATAGAAACTATGTGGTCTATTTGGTGCATCTCCTTCCAGATGTTCCAAAATGATACGCTCTCTTATTAGGTTGAGCATTACGTTCTGAAAGGCAAGTGGATGCAGGATATGCACTTCATCAAATGCTTTAGGAGCAAAAAGTTGCCGATAGAAAAACTCAGCTTTGTATTGTTTGTTTGATTTACTTGGATAATGAAGATAGGCCCACTTGTCAACTGTTCCAACAATTGCAACTGATGGAACAAAAGACATGATTTCTTCTTCATCTCGGACTATGTTCTGTCCATCGTTGATTTTTCCCAATTCCTTGAGCAAGTTTCTTACTTTGCCAGTTGCACTGCCAACACCTTTCACAAGATTGAGGTTGCTGAGTCTTTTTTCCATAAGGGAATGATGTTGATTAAGCAAGGCATAGGTTGGATAGAGGCTATAAAAAAATGCATGGCGTGGGTCATCATTATTCAGTAGCCAATTAAGATAACCCAATTGGAAAATGTCCCTTTTTCCACCCCCAGTTCCTACTGTACAGATAATGGTTTCACCCTTGACAAGCGCCTCAATCCCTTTCAGTTGGTGAATATATGGATTATGCGCAGTATCCCTGTAGATGTCCAAATTGAACGTGTTGGCAGTTTTAGGGGCTTCCTTATCGACATTGATCGTGATCAAAATATATTCTCCTCCATTTTTGGTTTAATTGTTACATGAACCTTAAGAGGTGCAATTTTTTCAATCAGGTCTGGATGATAATATGCAAAGATATGGCCGTAAAGCCAATTATCTTTCAATAGCTCAGTGGGATTTACTTCAAAGTCTGAAGATGACTGCTCAGATTCAATTTTTGCACTTGCATGATCTGCCAAAACGATGAACAATCGTTCCAATCTCAAACTCAAGCTGTCCAGTTGTTTGTGTGGATGATGATTACGCATTACCCATTTCGCTAAATCGCAATTTTTTTTGAGAGGTATTTGAAACTCTTGCAGCAATTTTTGCTCTTTACTATGAAGAGTATCATCAAAAAGTCTATCATCCGCATGATCCTTGTAGTTTGTCCAATCCTTTTTGTCTCTTTGTTGCAAAAACCAATTTTGCCATTTGGACGTATTTTTGCCATCATCATGATGAAGCATGGCATAGACAAACTCGCCAACTTCAAATGTAGGGTCTGCCCCCTTCTTTTGCAAATCGATTGGTGAAAAGAACTCATAAAACAATATTGCTGTCAGAAGGCAGTGGCTTGAAAGATAGGTATTTTCCCGTGCATATGGCTTGTCGTCTTTTATTTCAATCTCGTATTTTCTATTGGATGGGGAAAATTCCAATTCAGCTACTCTGGACACCATTTGCAGTCACCCGTCCATAAACTTTCCCCAATCCCATTGTCCTTCCATATCCTATGTTCACCCAATTCGCCAATGCCACTAATTTTGCAATATTGTTACCGACTTTGCCTTTGAAGGCTATCTTCCCTTTAAGGCCGGTAAATACCAACTGCTTTCCTTCATTGTGAAGCGGAAAACGAATGCTTTGTATCTTAGATTCTTGCACAAGCAGATCCATTTGCTGGGATTCTTGCTTTATTACCTCTGGGTGTATGGGATGTGGTGCAATTGAGTTGTAGATCTTCAAAGGTGTGGTTAGCAATCCATGAAGATTCAATTGATGAAGAGCCAACTCCATTCCGTATCCATCGCCAATAAAAACGAGAGGAGTTTTCAATGTAAAATCAACTCTTGATCCGTTCTGTATGTTCTGATTCAGAAATTTCTGTGAACGGTTCAAATATCTGACCGAAACAACTTGAAATTTGGTATCGCCTATTTTTATGTACTTTCTAGTTTGTTGTCGAAATTCTTTAATGGCTTTTTTTACATTGTCGGAACCATAAACGACAACATCAAAATATGCATGAATATGGGGATAGACTACAAAGGACTTCCTTTCGATCTGCATATTTGGCGGAAAAACTAGTGGATTGATACTGAATGGTTTAGGGTCATTTGTATCATGGATATCACTCCAATGTTTTTTCATGATTTCGTATACAACTGCACGAAGGTATTCCCCGTTTTGAAATGGTACAAAACACTTCTCCAAGGGACGTACAGATATACGGATGCTTGTGATTATTGGTTCTTCTGTGTCCATATCATATCACCTCAACAAATTAAATGGAATGGCTGCCGATTCACTCAATTGCAGATTGGCGCACAGAAAATCATCATACGGAATGCACCGATTGTGTACTTTGATTGCCTCTCCAGTCCATTTGCCAGAAACAACAACATATCTTTCTGTTCTTTCAATCAACTGTTCAATATCTAGCGAACTAGAAATCATCTCATGCGGATATTGAAGCGGGACTGTCTCACAATTCTCTACATTGACAATTTCACCCGGAAAAAAATCAGAGAGTTTCACAATGGTCTCATTGGTTGAAGCAAACGTTCCAAAATGCATGATTCGACGAAATCGTTTTTGAACGGTATCTATGTCCTCTTCCTTACAGATAAGGTATCCCGTAAATTCTGTAGCCGGCCTAATGTATTCTACATGACCGAATTGCGGCATCGGATCTTTGGATCCCTTCCCAAAAATGGCTTCTTTCCCATCCACCGTTAAAATGCTTCGATAATAATCCCAAGCATACATATAAAGATGCAAATCGGAAAGAAGCTCTTGGGAATATTGGGATTCAGCACATGCCTTAATATAGGCAATTTCCTGCCTCCCCAAGCCCGTGCGCTCAACCTCCTTTACACGATTTTCAATTTCCAACAATCCAGGTAAAGAACCACTATATGTTTCATCTGCAACCTTCATAATTTCCCTCATGTCGATTGTACTTGACGCACTGGTATGGAACAACTCGTCAGGGCAGGAAACGTAAAGAATGTGGTGCACAGCAGACCGCAACTTTGACATTAATTGGGAAGGATTCGATTGTGCCCGTTCCCAATCCATCGTAAATCCGCCTTTATTATTTCGGGCGACTTTGCCATCTTTTAGTCTAGCAACATCTTCTTCTTTGAGGAAACCAGACTGAATTCCATTGAGGATCAACTTTTTCACGGGTGTACCATAGATATTCGTGGTGGTATGGCTCGATGATTTTCCACCGAACACTGCACTATGCAAAATACCCCCCATCGGACCAATAAGGTTGTATACCCTGGTCTCCACATTGTCCATGACACTTAAAGGCTGTTTAGGAATGGCAGGTGTAACAAAAATGCCATCAGCTGGCCATTCATAGGTTGACATCTTTTCAATTTCATGAAGCAGTTGCCTGTCACGAGATCCGTAGACTACTGTAGTTGCAGACACATGGGTCTTGTAAACCTCATAATTACCCCCCCGTTTGACTGTCCTGTTCACATGCAGGTTTGTCATGGGCGTCAAAGTGTATTCTGCAACCTGAAGTTTCATTCTTCTTCACCTTCAGCAGTTGATCTCGAAACTATGAATTCAGTCCAATTTGCCTTCTTCAGAATTGAATAATACTGTTCATAGGCATATCCTACTATGTCTGTATTTTCATCCTCTGCAATTTTGACAACCGTCGCTTCTGGTTCAATCAAAGCTTCAGGATCACTCAACCGTTCCCAATGACGTGCAAGATCCAAATTCGATGCATTGTTCAACGGAGCACCATCTGCTATGGCAGATATAACCACTTTAAACCGGCCATTTCTGCTGGAATATGCACCAATGCCATCCACTTGCCCGACCTCATTGATTGTCTTGATAAAGGCAAACAAATCGAACTTGGAGGGGTCACGTACACTGAACTTGAAAGGAAATCGTGTTCCTGCCCTGACATATTCATATGTAGCAAAGCTGGCAGAACTTCTCGATCTCATTCCTTCTCGAGTAGGACCTTCAACTGTATTCAGAACTCCAGCCTCATCAAAATCTTGGTAACCTGCAACACAATCTTCCACTTTGGTCTCTGAGAACATGTCTGGAAAGAACCATCGGGATCTTCGTGCAAATTTCCCTGCTTTCAAGCTTCCAAAGGACACGCAGGCTACACAGTTCCCGCAAAGCCATTCATTTTTACGGCAACTCAAAGACCATGAAATCTGCTCTTTCTGCTTGTCATCCAGTGTTTCATAAACATCCCGCAGATCCATGAGCATGGTGTCCCTCATCTTGGTCAAAACCTTGATGCCTCGCAATTCCGCCCGAAGCTCACCATCAACCTCCTGCTTGTCAACAACCTGATGGTTGCTGCCGTCCCCAATGGTTGACTTGAAAATTCCGCGCTGGGTCAGTTCCAAATATCCTATGACTGTAAGAATCTTGCCCGACCAATGTCCAACTTTGAATGGAAGCACTGGCAAATCCTTGATCAGATCTTCGATTTGTTTTATTGTAGTTTTAGTGGTTTGTACACTCATTTTATTCACCTTGTAATTGTTTCAATGTTTTGTATGTTATATACATGGAAATGTTGGTTGCATTCCGCTCATCAATCTGTGGAAGAATTTCCATGCAATATTGCTGAAATTGTTCAATTTTGGACAGATCCACTTCATCGAGATCCAGTCCTTGACGGGAAAGCTTTGTCATGAACTCGGCTATTGCCTGCTCGATGTTCCGCTGCCTACGCATTATTCTGAAGAATGTGCGCAAGGGTTGCTCATAATTGCTCTCCTGTCTTCTACCATCAATCTCCTTCCACTTCGCTAGGAAATCATTGTCTTTTTTCGTCGGAAGTGAAAAGAGAAATTCAGTAAACTTCATTACAAATTCTTTCTCTTTGCTTTCTTCATCGCTCATGATTTCACTCACCATGTCCTCATATTTCTTCAGCAAGCTGTCAAACTTGCTGGTATTGTCCTTGCATTTATTGTATGTTTTCCTTATGATGATACCAAACTCTGAAAAGGGATTGAACAAAAACCTCATGATGTGCCTCCAACGTACCAAAGGTTTGCTTTCTTTGACAGACCCTTTGAACAACGGGGAAAAACTGCCTACTTTTTCCTCACCAAATGCCATTAAAGCAAAAACCTTTCTTCCGATAGAAACATCAACCATTTGGACACCTATATCCTGAACCGGTACAATCATAAGATCCTTGCCAATTACCGTTCCATCAATTTCCTTCTTCCAAAAGGCTTGAAGCACTGTGGAATACAAAAGGGATGCTTCTTTTTTTAGTCTCAACTCACCGCTTACATAAGGTTTCAGCTTTACTTTCTTCTTTGCATCTTTGGTCATATAGTTCAGTACAAGACCTGATGCTTTGATTTGAAGAAAAATATGTCCTGACGCCTCTATGAAGGTAAATGCATCCTCAGGTAACTCGTCAATTATATCGTCCACATCTTCTTCAAATTTAGTGGAAGAAGGTGTTCTAAACCTTGCTGCCAAGTTGACTGCCACAAGCAACAAATTTTCATAATCCAAGCCTTTTATCTCAAACAATAGATACAGGTCATCCTTCATGGTTCCTAATTGGTTCAGGATAACTTCATCTATCACTTCTTTCCAAAGGCAAAGAGGACAAATTATATTTACATAAGTTCCCCCCATCTTGTCCCTGACATTTTCGGGTTTTTTTTCCAAAAATGCAAACCTCAGACGACCTGGAGTATATGTGTTGAATGTTTTCCACACTTTTGCAAATATATATGGCTCTCTTGGCCTTTCGTTTGCATCCAAATTAAAGCATGATCCGCATTCATCACATGCAAAACGTCCAAGGCTGCTACCAAGAACTAACTGGTCAACAACTTGTCCCAAAAAATTTCTGAAATCCGGATATCCTCTGTTTTCATTTTTGAAATTTGCATCCAGTTCAGAAAGAGCTTCTGTAGAAAATATTTCGTTGAATTTTGCCGCTTTTCCTTCAGCAGTTGGTTGAAACAAGTTCTTGACAAGTGGCAAATTTATCCCATACGTGGTTTTGTCTGAATTGAAACGGCTCTTTGTCTTCAATAGCAAATCTGGTGTCAGATTTGCCTTCAACATTTCAAGCTGGTCATCTGTCAAATCAACATATTTGCCAGAAAACAGAAGTTTCTTGCTGTTTCCATTTCCATGTGAAAGAGCATCAACCAAGAGCTGACGAAATACTGCAT
>JALUTL010000458.1 GCA_027016475.1 Candidatus Heimdallarchaeota archaeon | reverse complement strand
GTATTAAAAGTAGGCATTCTGATTTTTGACAATGTTGAGTTGCTTGATTTTGCAGGGCCGCTAGAGGTATTCTATGTAGCCCGCCAATCGGAGACCATAAAGGATACACCTCTTTTTGAAGTCTTTACTGTAGCTTCAGAAGCAAAACCAATACAAGTTGAAGGTGGTTTGAAAGTATTACCTGACAAAACTTTTGAGGATGTTGATGAGCTTGACATATTGGTAATTCCTGGAGGACATGGGGCCAGAATGAAGACAACGGATTCACCAGAAGTGAAATTCATCAAGGAGCTGCAGGATAAAACAGAAACTGTTGCTACAGTCTGTACTGGTGCCTTTCTTTATGCAATTTCAGGGGACAGATCTGGAGAGAAATTGGTTACGCACCACAATTATGTTGCAATGTTCCGTGAGAAGTTTCCACAGATTGAATTCGTGGAAAATTGCCGTTACTATGATGATGACTTGGTTGTCAGTGCGGGGGGAATCACTTGTGGAATTGACTTAGCACTATATCTTGTCTACAAACATTTTGGAGAGGAAGCCGTTGATTACACCTCATCTGTGCTCGAATATCTATTTACTCCCTAGGCTTTGAACGCTTTATTCTCAACACGATTGTGGCAACTCCAATTGAAAATGCGAATGTAACTGCAAGTGTTTCGGAACCTGGACGTTCCACATTGCCAGTAAAAGTCTGATTCAAGCTTTTACCGTCAGTATATTTTTGGAAACCAGCACCGTCATAGATATTGGCGTTAGGGTAGAATGCTGTTACGGCGAACCAGAATGCATTGTAGGACGGCACCTGTTGAAGTGCAACATCGGGATTTGTTCCTTCTGCAAGTTCTCCCAAGAAATTCCACTTGTTGCCATTTTCATCCTCAAAAAGAGGAAGTAATGTTTTTGGATCTATTTCATTCAACTTTTTGAACGAATTTCCATTGGTTTCTTTGTCCACATAATATGTTATTGCAAGGCTTTCTTCCTTTTCAAAAAATGTCACATAAGTAATGTTTCCGTATTTGAAAGTTGGAGCCGAAGTTTTTGCAAGCTGTTCAAAGGGAATAGCAAGTATCTCTCCATTGTCTGTAGGGATTACGACTGTTTTGTGCTTGGCATGATAAAGATTGTAGGGCAACGTTGAAGCATCGTAACTGGAAGGGAAATAGATTGAAGATGAAGTATCATACGTGCCATAAGGACTTCGATCATAATCACGAGAATAACCAGTATCTCTTGAAAGGATAAGTGTGTCAGGATGCAACTTCTTCCAAGCACCCCACGTCGTCTCAACAATAGGAAAAATAGGAATTTTCTGACCGATCTTTTCTCCAACTATTGCAGTTTGCAGCATTTGGCTCCAATAAGTTCTCGTTCCTCTGTCATACATTATCAGATTGTTCTCGTGGAGCATACCCGATACTCCAAAGGTGCTTCCTCCAATGGATTGATCCCGTTCAAACAGAATTGCAGAGCCAGTTAGAGGACAGTAGGTGAGGCTGTACAATTCATCTTTGAACGCATCATTGACAATTTCATGCCAATTCATAATCCCATATGGATAGGCCTTGGCCACTCCGTTTATGTAGATTCCAGCAACTAGGTGCTTGTCACCCCAAAACTTGTTTCCTTCGTCTATAGAGACAAATTTTGGATTGTCAATTGCAGGAATTCCGTCAATTCCTGGCCCTCCATCACGGATGTCTTCACAAGGAACTAAGCATTCTTCTTCGTGAAGTTGAAGACTGGCATACGAAATTTCAGAAATATTGTTGGGGGCGGCAGAACCGGAAAAAATTAATAGAATTGCTAGAAATACCTTGAAATGATTGCAGATCATGCTTTTTTTCCTTATGCTGCACATTTAATTAGTGTTAGCTTCAAAAAAACGGAGAAGCAGGTTCAACATTTCGTAGTGCACCTTTATCTTTGCAGTAAGCCAATATAATGGTATGAATGGTTGCATCATGTGCGGAAATAATCCGATAGTTGAACATAATCACTGCGAAATTTGTCTAAGGCAAAAGGCAGGGAAGTTAAAAAGCCTGAAACGGAGGATAGAGGAAGCAGATGACATGCAGAGAAAGCAGATGTTGATTGAGGAGTACAATCAAATTGCATCGACCATAGGTCTTAGCCCATTGAAAGAATAAGCTTAAACCATGTTCGAATTCAATTCTGAAAGCCTTCAACTTCAAGCTCCGTTTGTGCGATAATGTCCTCGAACTTCATGAGTTTATTCAACAGGTCGTCTACCCTTCCACCACCATATTTTCTCTTTATTTCTGAGAGGTGTTCAAAAATCCTTAGAAGCATTACCTCCTCCTTCTTGCCATCCATTTGCTGTGTTTCCTTCGCGGTTTCCAGCCTCAATTCCAATGTGTCTATTTCCATACTGAGAACGTGAGCCAGTTCCTCCTCACGATCCAACAGATCTTCAAAATCCCTTTCATTTTCAATTTCTGTTGTTTTGACACCTAATGAGGACTTAACGAATGTGATCATTTCGAATTGGACAAGATAAGAATTGATTTTTTTCCAAGTTTCACGGGATTCAACCTCCAAATCGTGCAGTACTTGGGCCAGTTTGTCTCTTAGTGGAATGGATTGGATGTGGTACTCTGCCTCTGTGATTTTCCCTTCTTCTTTTTGTTGTTGGAGGAAACTTATTTGCAATGTAATGATGCTGCGCTTCAGCTCAAGTTCTTTTTGACGATCAGAGAGAATGATTGTGTCAGTTCTCTTAGCAACCAACTTAAGGGGAATTCCTTGGAGAATTGTGCTAAGGAAGAGCGCGAAGAGTACACTGGACAGAAATTCGTGAGGTGGGAATGGCAACGATGAACTGATTGTCTGGTTTGCTTCTACAGCATTGAAGGATATTGTAGCCAAGACACCTGTTGCAAGTCCTTTCATTCCACCCCAACCAATGAAGAGTGATTCTTTCGGCTTTAGCTTTCCTAGTGGAGACAGAAGCATAACAGTACCTATTCTGACGATCAATCCAATTATTGCCAGAGAAAAGCCTAATGTAACTAGGTGTACTGGAAACTCAAGACGGATCAATGTCCCAAGAGCAACAAAGGCAACAAGCTCGCCAAGCTCAGATATCGTAACATGAAACTCCTCAAGCGGGTGCAATGAAAATCGTTGAAATCGGAAGCTCGTGGGATTTCCAAACACGATGCCACTTGTCAGTGCAGTAATGGCAGAGGATACCGGTAAATGGATGGTATGCATACTAACGGGGATTACAAATGCCATAATGACGAGAGCCAATGACAAAAAGTTGGTGTGATTATCCTCTTTCATCTTTGTATTCAGTTTCAAGAAAATGATCGCCAAAATATATCCTAGAAGAATGCCTCCAAAGAAAGAGATTGCAAGTGCCTGAAGAAGCTGAACTGATAGGGTAGGAACTGTTTCGCCTTGCAAGAATGCAACAAGAATATATTCAGTGACCAAAGCAATCGCTACTGCATCGTTAAGCGCACTCTCACCACCAATCACTTCCTTTGGCTTGCTTTTGAGCCTTAGCTTCCCCTTGAACATACTGAAGGTTGCAGCAGGATCAGTGGGGACAAGCATTCCTGAAATCAATAACGCCAGAAGCAAAGAAAATCCGAACAGGAGTTGAAGAATAAATGCAAAGAGGAAGGTCGCAATAATCACTCCTCCAAATGCCAAAACAAGTATGGGTCTCAAATTTTCAAGAAACGCCTTGAAGTTCAGTTCCAATCCTTCTCGAAACAGCACAAGCGCCAATGTAAATTCCGCTAAAAACCCTACCAAAGATGGTGTTTGCAGATGCCCAACAATTTCGTTCAAAGGTTCGAAATGGATAAATTGTATCGTTTGACCTAAGAGAAATCCAAAGGCCATTAAGGAAAGCAATCGAGGAAAATTGTTGTTGCCATCGCTGATTCTATCTCCAAAAAGTCCAAGGAGAAGGAGAATTCCAAGACCACCCAATGTGAGGAGTTGCGGACTGACCATGAGTTTTTTGAAGAGTATACCTATAAAAGTATCTTTTACGGCACATCGGTTTTGCATACAAACCAGCAATTCAGAAAAATGATTCAATCAATCTAAACCATCCCGTTGATTGATCATAATAGTAGACTGCTACTAAGTCGCCTTCATCCAAAACGTAGAAATAGCATCCATCATCAACTATTTCTGCGTTGGGAAAACCAAGCAATCCGACTATTTCTTGATGACAAGGGCGCTTGAGAAGCAGCATTGATCCTTGGTTCATCGTTTCGAGCAAAATTTCTTTGTCTGTAACTGCGATATGGTTTGATGCATGAATGTTTTCCAAATGTGAGCAATTTGGAAGAGTAAGCTTCGTAGTTTGGTAAAGCACTCGTCGTTTCATCAGGAACAAGAATACATTTTATCTTTATAAAGAAAGAAAGGTATCATTTGACCGGTGGGAGAGGTTTCCGAAACTATTTTTTCAACGGGAAAATTCTGTCTATTTCTGTAAAGCGATCTAGTATTGCATCCGGCACTATCCCTCGTTCCTCATATTCAGCCAAAACTTCATCATCATACTTTCCGGTTTTGACGAGAACGGTTGCTGCACCAACATTTTTTCCTCCCTCAATATCTGCTTCTAGGTCATCACCGATGACACAAATCTTTTCTAATGGTACACCAAGCCTTTTCGCTCCTGCTTCAAAAAACAGTGGGTTGGGTTTTCCCATGACTTTCATCTTGACTCCTGCTGCACTTTCCAACATCTGACCATATGAACCAGAATCCAATGCTAGCCCGCTTGTTGCCACATACGTTATCCCCTTTTGTAGAACCCATAGCTCAGCACCTCGTTTTAGACATCTGAGTGCTGTGTTCAACCTTGCATTCAAATCAGAAGTTGTGCCAACATCCCCTATAAGTACAATGTCAGGATCGAAACCATCTCGTTTTAAGTCACTGAAATAATCTTCCAAGTCCTCAGACACAATGAAATATACTGTTTTCTCATTTTCCAGCAGGAATTCCTTGGCAAATTCTGGAACACTGTATACTTTATCCTCAGGCAATTGCAATCCTATCCTTTCATAATAGCTCATCAACGAGGGTTTGGACTTGCTGTCCGTGTTTGTCAAGAAAAGAACATTATAAGTTTCCAACAACGCGTCAATCGTTTCTTGCGCACCTTCCAAAACCTTCCCATGAATGTAGACAGTACCATCAAGGTCGATTAGGAGTCCCTCGATAGTCTTTCCATTTATTTCAACCATAAACTTTCTTTTAAATCGGGCTATAAAATGGTATTTCCAATCCATCGTATCTTGAGTTTAAATCTTATTAATTCCTATCCAGCAACAAAATTGATGGCTTTATGAGCAATTTCTCTGTAATAGTCATGCGATGAAGGAAGTAGAGCAATAAAAACAAACAGGAAGGTTTCAACCAACAACAACTCAATTGGAATTGAATGGATTGCAAAACTAATGACAACGGGCACAATAATTAATTGGTGAGACCCAAAACTCAAATATAAATCAAGATACGTATTGTCTATTTTTCTGTTTCTGAGCTTGACCAACCGCCAAATTGCCGAAAGAAGAAAGAATATCAGATGAATGGCGAACAGATCACTAAAGGTTTGATCAGCGATCTGGAAAATTGAGAACAGAATTCCAAAAGTAGAAAACAATATACTCATTGTTTGAAAAGCTTGAATGGCTTGTACAGCTGTAACCTTTACTTCGTTGGGTCTTGCATGAGCAACATCCTTAACTAGCTGATCGTAGAGCTCCAATTCATCAGCCAAAACCTGCCCAATTATTTTAGGGTCTCCTAGTTTCTTGATTCCTTGTTTTAGAATGTCAGTTGTAATGATCGAATCATTGCCTGCCATATGGGTGCAATAATCAAGGAGGTGGTTGGATATTTCCTCTATGGATTCATTTATTTCGGATTCATCAGCCAGTTCAACTCGAAGGAATTCTTTCACCTTCTCTATATACGAATCGAAAAGGCTTTTTGCTTCTGCTGTAAATCTATTATATATGTTAATTTCCATTTTCACCGTACCTCCATTTGATCTCTTTTTCCAGTTCCATCTCCACCAAGTTTTTCATCAATAGCTCTGAATTCATATTGGCTTTTTCCTGAAGTTGATCTAAAGTCATCACCCCACCATGCTTTATTAAAATGTCCGCTTTTTTTCTCTTATGTTTATACTTCAGATGGATTGAAAGAGCTCGTAATACGTAATACCACAGAAACAACTAGAATGAAATTCCAAGACCGAATCCTGTTGCCACTAGAGGATCGAAAACGTTGAAAAATGTCACAACTGTCGATAGAAAGAAGGTCAAGTACCAAAATGTAAATGCTTTCAACTCATTGAATCGAGGGTAGAATTTCTTCATGAATGGTAAGTCAAATACAATCACCAATCTTTCTGAAGGTGTGTTCAGCGAAGAAGAAATTTGAATTTCAATATTCTGTTTTTTTGGTCGTTGTTTTGCATGTTCTTCTTAGCATAATGATAGGTAATATCTATAATTAGAAAGGAGAAGAGGAAAAAGAATGGGACGAAAAGCCATGGGTAAAAGCTCTTTGCATCGATTAAGAAATCAGCGTTACTAATATAGTAAGGATAAGTAATTTCATAGATAAATGTCGGAACCACTATCATTACAAACATATAGTTTAAGCTTAGAGTTAGCAGCTTCTGTTTGTTCGTCAGTTCCAGATTGCGGTTTTTGAACAATGCGAAAATGGAGCTAGATGCAAGAAAAGGCAGTATAAATAGAAGTAAATAGAAAATGAAATTTGTTTGCCAAGAGTATCCGATTATTGGAAACAGTACATAGAAATAGAGATGTCCCAAATATAGGGTGTTGACAAAAGCTGTGATGAATTTGAACAGGATTTCCCCTTTGATTGGATTACTGAAGCGATTGACCAAACTAGGGGCTGGTTTTACACTCTCATGGCCGTAAACACTGCCTTATTCAACAAATCCCCCTATAAATCCGTT
>JALUTL010000457.1:340-2128 GCA_027016475.1 Candidatus Heimdallarchaeota archaeon | reverse complement strand
CTCTTGTAAGGGTCGATCGATCCTTTTAAGGTCTCCGTAGTATTCATGAAGGTCTAGGAAATCAGGAGACTGGTTTAATTGAATTGGTTTCTTCCTCTGGTTTGCAATTTCCTTGGCAATTTGTTGAACTGAAAAAACTGCTTGGCTTAACTCCGTAGTAGAAATGGAATTGGGTTTTGAGTGAGCTTCATTCATCTTGTGCTTCGGGCTTATCTGTAAATTAAAGGAAAAGGTCTTAGCAACTTCCTGTTCCACAGCTCTAGCCTCAAGTCCGGGAAGTTTAACTACCCAAGTGGCAAAATCGCTTCCTTGTTCAACCCATCTTCTCAAGGGGCTTAAGGAAACACCTACCTTGTTTTTTGAACCGATACGAGTTAGGTATACCGCAGTTTGTGGAGGTTGGCAAAGATCATATGCCTTTTTGGATGAGGGATTACAAAACTTACCAGTGCAGGTTTTCCGGCAGGCAAAATACTCTTCCTTGATGCAGAGGTTACATTGCTTACCTTGGACTGCTCGATTTGGTTCAGAAGCAATCTCGCCATGTCTTTTCTTATTTTCGATACAAGAAATCCATTCTCCTTTTGCTGGTTCCGTCCCAATGCAATAGCCAGTATCGATAACTTTCATATTCAAGTCTTTTCCAAATTCGAGTGGGGTTTTGATCATTTCGCCAGTCCTGTTACAGATATACATGAAAGGCCTAATCGGATCTCCTTCCCAAGCAAGTTTCAAAAAATACATCATCCAAGTTCAAACTCATGGGTCAGGATAAGACGGTTTTGATTAGATCATGCATCTCCTTGCTGTCAATTCCGTTCGAAAGCGCTTCTTCAAAAGCAGGTTTGATTTCTGGGTGTTCATTTATCAAGGGTGCCAAAACTTCAGCGGCTTGAAACCGGACTCTTGGGTCAGGGTCATGAAGAAATAGTTCAATAAGAGAAGGGATCATCCTCGGATCACCTATCCATGAGAGGCTTTGAATTGCCACCATCCGTGTAAGATAATAATCATCATTCAATGCATAAAGCAAAGGTTCAACACATTCCTCACGTCTGATTCGTCCCAATCTCTGACATGCTCGAACCTTCGCAGAGCTGTTTCCTGTTTTGATATCATTAAAAAGCTCCTTAATCTCCTCTCGTGGGAGTTTACCGACCATAAATACAAAATCCGTTTTTTGTTATAAAATGCTTTCCTAAAAATGATGCACATGAGTAATCATTGTTGGACATGGAATTAAAGCAGAGGTCAACATAGTATAAGTTAAATGAGGTAAGGGTCAATAGGGTATAGAAGGGAAAAAATCATGAGCGCGCTATCCATTCTCAAGGAACAGGTCGAAGAGAACGAGGATAAAATACTGGCGATATTCGGCATCGACGATGGACGGCTTTCCTATGAGGAGAGAAGTGGAGAAAAGTCGGATTTTCTGGAAATCAAGGTATTTACTCCTGATGCAAGGTTGAAGGGAATTGCATGGTATTTCGGCAATAAAAGAGCATACATTGATGATGTTAAGAAAATGCAAGCAAGGAAGGAAAATCAAAAAGTTGACATGGTCCTGATTGCAAAAGAAGGAACCACCGCAGCAGGAAAGAAAATTTTAAAAGAAACTGGCATTGACATTGTAAAAGATCTGAAATCAGTCAAAACAAAAGAGAAAAAGAAGAAAAGAAAGAAGAAGAAGGTCAAGGAAAAGCAAGAAATCACTATTGATGATGATTTTGCCATTTCTGAGGAACAATCTGACATCAACAAGAAAGCAGTAATGCTTGCAAACAAGAG
>JALUTL010000457.1:0-330 GCA_027016475.1 Candidatus Heimdallarchaeota archaeon | reverse complement strand
AATGAACATGGGATCAATCTCATTTCACTCAAGGAGGAAGCCGAAACCGAAGGAAGCGAGGAAAAGCAAGAATACATGGAACGCCTTGCAGAAGGAGCCGTCGAAATAATTGAGCATCGTGGATATGAAATCGTGAAAGAATCTGATGCCCAATACACCACATTAGTGGCAGGAAGTGAAAAACTTGGGACATATATCATTGCTAGAAAGAAAGGTGACAAACAAGATAAGAAAATGCTGATTTTGCTTCCAAATGAAGAGGTGGTCAGGGTAGCAACAGTACGGTCCTTTAAGGAACAGATGGATTCATTGGGCATTGATGAAGGAATG
>JALUTL010000456.1 GCA_027016475.1 Candidatus Heimdallarchaeota archaeon | reverse complement strand
ATAGAGAAAACCAGGTTATAAGGCTAAGTGATGAAGCAGATGACTTAATTGAAAGATATGTTGCAAAATGGGAAGAATTTAGGGAGAACTATGAGCGTAGAAGGTGAGAATATTGGATGATTTCAGCCTTTTGATGGAAAAAATTGAAGATTTCAGAAAGTGGGAAATCCCGCAATTATTAGCCAAGACAAGACGCAGAATTGAGGAGATAAGTGCTCTTGAACCATTAATTATTAAATTGGATTATGAAAATAAAATGCCTTCTGAAAAATGGATAGTAATTGCAATTGATGGAGGTTCCGATTTTACAGTTCTGGAGGGAGTGGGATTTGCTGTTGCAACAGCAAGATCCTTTACTGTAGGCTTAGGTGAAAATGCTGAATTGGAAGGAAAAGATTTCAAATTTTTTGACACGCCAGCTACGGATTTGTCAAGCATAGTAACGACCACAGCAATGAAAGCTCTTGAATACAAGGTAGCCACAGAAGTAGTTAAATCAGCATCAAAAAAAGAAGATATTAACGTCCTGGTATTGCTCGACGGTGCAATTACATTTCCGGATAGTTCAGTTGGGAAGACTAAAATCAAAGAATTAACCAAGGCGTATAATAATTATGTTGAAGAATCAACGAGTTTCTTTAAGGAAGTTATTAGTCAGCCTAATGTTAATGTCATTGCAGTCTCAAAGGATGCAAGAAGAGCAAAATATCTAAGAGGGTTGATTGCAGACTCCCAAAATAGAACGATCAGCAAAGATAAGGCAAAATTTCTAAAAAACTTAATAGAAGTTGAGGGGTGGACTGAGAGGATTGCGTTACAAGCATTGCTAAGAAAAAAAGCAAGCCTTCAACCCGCAATCATGCATCCCGTATTGGTGAGTAAGCCAAATATAACTCATGGTGAACTGCCAATTCAAATTCTTAAAGATAAAGGAGTGTATGCAACATATTATCTTTATCCAGGAGCAAGCCACGCATTATATTTGGAACTACCAGGGAAAAATGCTGAAAATCTTGACGAACTCATGGATATATTCACCTTTTTATGTAGGGTTTCCCCTGTTATTGGTTATCCTTTTCCATTAGTTTATGTTGATGCTTTGACAAGAGTTTCAAAATCCATGTCTAAAAGCCTTTTCTCCCAGATTATAGTTGACTTGAAGAAGCGGGCACCTGACATCGCAATGGATTTAACCGCTTCTAAAATGAGAGAATTACTTCATTAGCAAAAAGACTACGTAATGGTGAGAAGCAAAATGAAACAAGCATCTGAACTCGAACCGATAGGCATAGTATATGGTAAAACGTCGCCATCTCTTATCCAAGCAATGCTGTTGGGCGATGCTGGAGTAATTGGAGTGGGGCAGTTAGTTCGAATTAAGACAGTAACAAATGGTGAAGAAATTGATTTGTTGGGAAGAGTGGTGTCAGTATGGACTCAAAATAGATTATTGGCCGATGAGAGTTTGGTTCCTAGAATTACAAAAAAAGACTTGGTGCAAGGCGCAACTATGGAAAATTTGGGCTTAGCAAGGGAAATAGGGGGGTGGGTCGCTTGCACAATTTTAATCATTGGATCTTTTACCCAAGGTGTGTTTATTCGGCCAAGAACACCTTTGAAGCCTAGTACAATTATTTATAAAGCGGATGATGAATTTGTGGCTTCATTTTTCAAACCCGACCGAACAATTAGTATCGGAAAGTTAAGGGATAATAGTGCAGTTTCGGCTCTCATCGATTATGAACGACTTGTTACTCATCATTTTTCTGTTTTAGCCATGACGGGTGCAGGAAAAAGCTATACTGTTGGTGTAGTGCTTGAGGAACTTTTCTTGGCAGATAATTTGGAGTTACCCGTCTTGTTAATCGATCCCCATAGTGAGTACTCATCTACAATGATTCCGGATGAAGATACTGATGAGGCATCGCGGATATCCAAATCCGTCCTTGTATTTGTTCCAGGTCCACTTGATTCAATAACGGAACGCAGATTTGAAAAGAGGTACGGGCAGAGAAGGAGAGCAGTGACAATTTCATTTCACCCTGCTGAATTGGAAACTTGGCAAATTAAGACCTTGTTGAAGCAATATTACGGCATATCGGAAGCACAAAGTGTCGCTTTGGACAGAGGA
>JALUTL010000455.1 GCA_027016475.1 Candidatus Heimdallarchaeota archaeon | reverse complement strand
CCTACTGAATTATCAACAGGATTTGATTTGCAATCCCAACAGAACTTAGAGCAAATTGAAAATTACTCATTGGCACTAAAAACCACCATGTATGAAAATGAGGAGGATTACAAAATTGACTGAAAATAAACTTCCAGAAACTAAACTAAAAGAAAGTTTGATCGACGATTCAAGTTTTGGACGAGGTTATAAAGATGCAAAATTTGTAGAAACCAAAAGAAAAGAACGAATTAAAAAGAGATATGAAAAACAAAGGAAAGTTGCTGATGAATTTAGGAATTTGGCAGAAAAATTAAGTAGGTACTCCAAAGCAAAGAAAAAAAAATGAGGGGAGGAAAGGATGAAGCGTAGATTTGTTAGCGAAGAAAGTTATGAGGCAGGAAAAAAAGCGTTCCAAAATTCCAAAGAATATGAAGAAATGTTAATTGAAATTGAACATTACAACCTTGAACAGGAACTCCTTCTTGAAGAAATTGAACAAATCATTCAGAGCTTTCCTGATCACTATCGCAAGAGATTGTTGGCTCATCGTGACAATTTGAAAAAGGTTAAGCGAATCGCTCGTGAGCTAGACATAGTTTTTGACAAGGCAATTATTCGTGAATATGACAAGTATGTAGAACTCCGAGTTGAAATTCACCCAACCAACAAAAGTTTAGGTTTTAGAATTTCTGGTGATCCGTTCGAAACAAAGTTTAGGGAGCGACTTTTCGATCAAAAACGAGCTGAAACAGTTCGACTAGTAAATGATTTTCTTCAAACAAAGGAACCCAACTATCGTTTGAAAAAAGGCGCAGTAATTGAGTTTATACTTCAAAAGTAATGTCTCTTTTCATTTTCCCTTTGAATCACTCCTTCGTTTAAACCTATAGCTTTTTTAACAATGGGTGCTTATAAGGGTTAGAGAAAAACGACATTTGTATTAGTCGCATCTCCTCTTGGAGTGAAAAAAATGAAAAATGAATTGAAATTTACTGGATTTGGATGCTGTGGTGAAGTTGGCCGCAGTGCCTTTCTTTTGGAAGACAATGAGAACCGTATTTTGTTGGAAGCCGGTCTGAAACTCCGGCCTTTTGAACCTACTCTTCCCCCTGAAGGTCTTGATGAGCATGCTGACACGCTGGATGCTGTTGTCATATCCCATGCCCATGTCGACCATTCTGGCTATCTTCCCGCCTTGTACCGTCATGGGTTCAAGGGGAAGTCATACATGACTGAACCCACTCTTGAAATCTGTAAGTTACTATGGGATGATCACTACAAAATTGAACAGGATCGGTATTGGACTCTTGAGGATCTTGAAACGACCTATGAAAATGCAGTGACAATGGAATACAGGAAGAAGCGGAAAATAACCGACGACATCTCGATTGAGTTCTACAATGCCGGTCATATACTTGGCTCGGCCATGACGCTCATTGATTGGAAGGGGTACAGGATTCTTTTTACGGGGGACTTCAACGACAACCAAACTCCATTTTTTGACGGATATGACATGCCGGACGAGCCGGTCGATTTGGTCATTTCTGAGAGTACCAATGGTATACGTGTGGTTCCACCACGGAAGAAAATCAATGACGCGTTCACTAGGGAGGTGCGGACAGTCCTTCAAAGTGGCAAGAAGGTGTTGGTTCCTTCATTTGCTGTTGGTAGGTCTCAGGAATTGCTGACGGTTCTTTCTGAACGGATACATGACTATCCGATCTATGTAGATGGCATGATCAACCGAATGAACAGCATTACGGAACGGTTTTTGACACCGAAGTGGGTGAGTCCACGGATCGTTCAGGAACTGAAAAGACGAGGGCTTCAATCGCCATTCGAGACTGAAAACATTGTTGGCATCACACGGGACAATTTTGAGAGAACTTGGGATTTCAGGAGGTATTTGGGTTCTTCAGAAGAACCCGCGATCATAATCTCAACTTCTGGAATGTTGATGCCTTCCCCTATCCATACCCACATCAGGTACAATATGGATGATCCCCAAAACCTGTTGGCTTTTGTCGGTTATCAGGCAGAAGGGACAATCGGCCGTGAAATCATTGAAGGAGCACGAACAGTTACTGTGAACTTGGATCGGAACAACACACACGACGTTCCTATTCGATCCCGGATTATGCAGTTCCATTTTTCGGGCCATGTCAGCGACCAAGGCATCAAGCGCCTGTTTGATACCATGAAACCGAAGGAAGTCATATTGGTTCACGGCATAGACGAAAGCAGGGATGGCATTGCCAAACTGCTGAACAGCAGTGTTAAAGTTCATTTGCCTGTGAACAAACAGACACTGACGATTGAGTCATTCGGGATTAAAAGCGCAATTGCTCAATAATAAGGATTTTATAGATTGAAATTATAATCGTAAAATATGTCTACTGCTGAGGAACTTTACGATTGGATCAATTCTCGATATGAGGCATGCAAGAGAGGGGAGATAACGGAGGATGAGTACCTGAAGGATTTGGCAGAGTACAAAAAGAAATTGGAGCAATTGGATTCAAAAGAAGACATTCCTGTTCATAAAACTGCCTCAGGTGACATCAAAACTGTCAAATCAACAAGCATTGCTGGCCTGAGAAGCAAGTTGCTGGAAGAGTTGAGAAAATCCTGATACGATTCTATAATAATCGTTTTAATTGGTGAAGAGTAAGAGAATTGAAGAGAACATGAGTTCAGAAAAAGTAACTGTAGATTTGCTGATTGATGGTGGAGAGGCCAAGCCATCCGGTGCCATTGCTCCACAGTTAGGGCCAACAGGTGTCAACCTTGGACAGGTTGTTGCAGACATCAACAAGGCTACTGCCGATTACAAAGGCATGAAAGTTCCTGTCAAAGTGATCGTTGACAAAAAGACCAGAACCTACGAGCTTGAAATTGGTATTCCTCCCGCCAGTGCCCTCATCATGAAGGAGCTTGGCATTTCCAAAGGAAGTGGAACTCCACAGAAGAGAGATGCAGGCAATCTTACCTTGGAGCAGATTCTCTCAATTACCAAGGCGAAAAGACCTGATCTGCTTGGTGCGTCATACAAGACTGCTGCACTGGAAATTATAGGTACTGCACAATCACTGGGTGCAACTGTTGAGGGCATGGATCCTCGTGACATCCAAAAGAAAATCCAGGCAGGCGAATATGACGAACTCATCGAGAAATGGGAATCCGCCAATGCATAATTTGCATTTAGGTACACCTTTACGCAAAGTTCTGTGAAGTGTGTTTCATCCATATCATTATATTGGTGGAAAAACTATTCTATATTGAAATTAACATGACTTTGACGATTGAGCAATTTTTTGATCGGCATACCATGTCGGTTCATCTCCGGGAGAACCTTCCTCCATTGGCAAAGAAGGGAAGACCCGGTGAATGGAGCTTGGTGGAGCTCAGTGAGATTCCACTGACATGGGAGGATGTTGCCGCAATTGCAGATGAAATCTTGGACTATGTTGAGAGAAATGATGATGCCTTTATCGAGGATGACTGGGAACAGGCCCGCATTATTCAGCTCAGGGATTATCGTATAGTCATTACCAGCTATCCCTTCAGCAATGCGCTGGAAATAACGGCAGTCAAGCCTACGATCAGAAAAACCTTGGAATCATACTCTCTTGACCCCAAGCTGTTCCAACGACTGGCCAACAAGGCCGAAGGAATTCTTATCGCAGGTTCTCCTGGTGCAGGGAAATCAACGTTTGGTGCTGCATTGGCTGACTTCTATGCCTCAAAAGGCAAAATTGTAAAGACCATTGAGAAACCGCGTGATTTAAGTGTAGACAACAGAATCACACAATACCAGATGCTTGATGACGATCCTGAAAAGACTGGTGACATTCTACTTCTCATGAGACCTGATTATGTCATTTATGATGAAGTGAGAAAATCGAGGGACTTTGAAGTATATTCCGATTTGAGGTTATCCGGAATTGGATTGGTCGGTGTTGTCCATGCAACAAACCCCATGGATGCAATTCAACGGTTTGTGGGTAGAATCGATTTGGGGCTTATCCCCTCAATCATTGACACTGTCATTTTTATTGACAAGGGGGAGATCGATTCCGTATTTTCATTGAAAATGACTGTCAAGGTTCCGACAGGCATGCAATCAAATGATTTGGCAAGACCTGTCGTTGTGGTCTCTGACTTTCTCAACAATGACCGTCCCGCATATGAGCTGTTCTCCTTTGGGGAGCAGGTTGTTTTGGTTCCTGTCGGTACAGCCAGAGTAGCAAGGAAAGAACGAAAGCTTCCGATCGATGAAATTCGACAGGAGCTTGAATTCCTCCTTGAGACAACAACCTTTGAAGTAGAGCAAATTGGAAATTCATCAATACGGGTTTATGTACCATCACGATTGATTCCTTCGGTGATTGGCAAAAACGGCTCCAATATTCGGGAACTGGAGAAGTACCTAAGCCTGTCAATCGATATTGAACCACTTGACTTGATTCATGATGCAAGCCTCCCCGATGCTTCCCCCGTTAAAGTGCTCGATGAAAAGAAGCATCTTGTATTGGATTTGGGATCAAACTTTGCAGGAAGGAATGTTGACATCATGGTTGGCCCGCAGGTTGTATTCAGTGGAACTGTTGACTTTTCCGGCCAAATTCGTCTTTCGCGGAAAAAAGGGAGTACCAAACGTATCGAAAAGATGTTGCTGAAGGCTGATAGTCCATTGACTGTTAGGGAAAGAAAATAAAGTTTCAACTATTTCCAAGACTGATTTGTATACTCCAAAATTTATATGGACTAAATCATTGTAAGTTGATGAGGCATTTGACCATTGCCGTTCTTTCAGCGGATGAACAGCTTAAAAGTCTTTTCAGCAGGTCTTGGGGGAAGAAGGGTACGGCAAGTGACATCGCGCTATTTACATTGGCCAAACCTGATGTCATTACGACAGTCATTCCCTCGAGATATCCGGAAAAGCCAATCTCTCTTGTGATTGCAGCACACATGTCGGATTTTGCAGTTCTCCCTATTCCAACCTCTGGCATCACTCCCTCTGTAGCTGAAGCAGCTATTTTGGCAGATACTCTTTCAATGAAAGGGATCCGCGTTGTCGTAGGAGATTCTGCTCCTGCTTTTGATTCCCTGCATACAACACTTGAAGGATATTTCAAGGAGAGGTCTATAGTGTCATGGCCGAAACTTACTTTGGATACGTCTGAACTCAACCAAATTCGGGATGAACTACTCAAATTGACTTCGAGTGAACCTCCAGCAGATCAAGATCCAATTATTGAAGTGGATCATGCCTTTTCAGTTCAAGGTGTGGGTTCAGTGGTTCTTGGAACAGTAATCCAAGGGATCATAAACAAGGGGGACAAAATTTATACATTCCCGGACAGGAACCAAGGGAACATCAGATCAATTCAGGTGAATGATGAAGATGTAAAGTCAGCTACACCTCGGACGCATGTTGGTTTGGCGATTCGTGGGATACTTCCCAAAGATCTTTTCCGGGGAACAATACTTACTACGAACCCTGATTTGGTTACGGAGACGACACTCTTGGATGCAATAAACTTGAAGGTTGCTCCATTTATCAGAAATTTGGAAAAAGGCAAAAGGGTTCATGCAGTTGTTGGCCTATATGACACACCAGCAGAGATCACTGAACTGTCCATGGACGGGAATGAAGCAAAAGTTTCAATTCGTTTGGACAAGGCAGTCCCCATTTACAAAGGAATCAGGCTCACTTTGCTCAATTTGAATGAAAAGCAGAGAATAATAGGTTCCTTCATCCTATAGCTTACTTCCACACCTTTTTCATAATTCGTTTGATATTTTCCGTCCGGATTAGTTCCATTTCTCGATTGGAGAGTCCCAACTCATCCTGAACCTGCTGCAGAACAGATGGGACATCAGTAATGTCGTTCAAATCCTGAGGCAAGGTACAGCCATCCAAATCTGCTCCTACGTGAACTGTTTTTACATCCGCAATATCAATGACCGCCTCAAACATTCGTACAATAGAGGTTCGATTTGCTTGTCCTGGATCTGTTTCCAAGAATCCCTTGTAGAAGTTGATGCCAATGGAACCTCCTGCTGAATGGATTGCTTCTACCATGTCTGTAGTTAAATTCCGAGGATGGTTTGCCAATTCACGGACATTGGAATGGGAAGCAATAACTGGCTTTGACACAATATCCATGACATTCCAAAAACTCCTGTCATTGAGATGGGACACATCCACAATTATCCCCAATTCCTCCATTCTTATCACCAAATCCTTTCCTTCCTTTGTCAGCCCCCGACTGTTTCCCTGTGCCTGCCCTGTTGCAAATTGGTTTGCTTCATTCCAAGTCAAACTCATTGACCTGAGGCCAATGTCATAATAGATCTGCAATCTGTTCAGTTCTGAATCTATTCCTGCCGCACCTTCTAAACAAAGCACAGCACCTATCTGCTTATCCTGTTTTTTCCAATTTTGCTCCAACAGCAAAAGATCCTGCACTGATTTCACCCTGAACAGCCGGTTGTTTTCATCTGAAGCAAACTCCAACCATTCTCTGAGCATTCTCTCAGTTATATAATGGCTTTCTGTAGGAAATCCTGTGAAAAACCCACATAACAATCCCGCCTCCTGAGCTCGTGGCAAATCAACATGGCCTTTTGTGGAACGTTTGCTGAATATCCTTCCTTCTTTTTTCATGGCCCACAGTGTATCGATATGCGTATCAATGAACACAAGATACTGCAACCCTTTGTCGTTAATCTGTGTTTTGTTGGAAAAAATGTGTGGGGAGTTGGTGGTTGTATGAAAAACCAACTGAAAACTTTTAATAAATTGTTTTTCCTATGTGGGTGATGACTTACCGCGGTGAACGAATCTCCAAAAAAAGATCCAGAAAGTCACTTTTGCTTATATCTTTTCTTGTTGCTGTCAATATTTACATGGTTTCGATCTTTTTCCATGGTAATGACATTGCCTTCAGGATTCTGTCAACCATGGGTCACATAGCTTCAGGAGTTTTCTTTCTTGCATTCCTTGTGTGGCTCAGAAAAAAGGAGA
>JALUTL010000454.1 GCA_027016475.1 Candidatus Heimdallarchaeota archaeon | reverse complement strand
ACCATAAACAAGCAGAAAACAAAAAACAGAACAGACATCATCACACCACCAACCCCCCCCAAAAAAATATAAACAATCAAAACAATTACGTGCACTAGCACCTTCCAAAAACAATTTAAACCAACAAAATATAAAAACATTCGAAACGGGCGGGTAGATCAGTCCGGTAGATCGCCTCCTTGGCGAAAGAAATCAACATGATTTCTTCCATAGTGGAGGAGGCCGCGTGTTCAAATCACGCTCCGTCCATCTTTTATTTTTATATTGTGATTTTGTTTATTTTTTTCTTTGTTTAGAGCATTATGTTCAGGAATATGACAATATTTTGGACAAGATTGGCAATCCATTGATATGTTTGTTTTGGGAGGTAATGATCAGCATTGATCATCCATGGATGGTTTAGTCCTTTGACGGATTCAACAATTTTCTGTTTTTGCTGAGTGGAGAGTTGATCAAATTCAGGGACATATTGCTGAATTTTCTGTACTATTCCTTCTGGGTTATCTGTCCTATATTCACAAAAGCCGGGGCTATTCTTCCACCCCCTATTGACGGATTAAACACGAGATTTCCAGCGGGTGTTCTGATGGTTTGATGTTCGGCGATTCTGGAAGCCCTTTGGAAGTTGAGATAGAGTGCGAGGAATTGATTTTCCTTAGCGAGTTGTTTAGAATCAGCTTTTCTGAGGAACAGTTTCACATTTTGGAGGTTTGTGTCAAGATCAAACAGGATTTCATTGGTGACCATTCTGAGGTAGTGGCTAATGGCACCAGTCTGCCTCATGATTGCATTTCTGAAGAAGGCATGAGGTTCATTAGAGCGTATTCTGAGATCCATCAATTTTACATCAGAGAGTTGATGTCAATGCCTGCGCCAAATAGCTGCATGAGTTCAGGCAGGTATTCCGGATCAGCTTCAAGCAGGAGTTCCCTATCTGGATTGTTCATGATGAAGTCGAAATAGTAGAGGACGACAGACTGTCGATTTATGATATGGGGGGGTTCATATGGAAAATTCACTTGGCAGTTTGTGGACGTCCTGTATTCCATGCCCACCAAACCGAACAACAACAGAGGATATACCGATGACGACCTTAACCTTCATGATGAACTTCTCCCCAACAGAATTGAAGCATCGCATCAAGCGTTCAAGGCCATAGACCAGCAATACAATTTCTATGCAAACAAGATTACCAATATTGTTTTTGTGTTTCTTTCACCCAATCAACACACGAGAATTGTCTCCTTTGGAATTTGGAATCAGACATACTTTTCAAATGATATTGCAGTAAACTATTATGAATACAAATGGGCGATAAGGCAAGGGACACCACTACTCGCTGCCAGTTATCATAATTCTCCCGCCGTATGGGCACATGAAATCATGCACTCTTATGGATTCAGCGATTCCTATCCAGACCAAGATTTCCAAAATGACAAGAGATGGCATTGGTGGGGTCTTATGGGAGGAAAGTTTACTGGTCATTTGATCAACTATCACAAATGGGCCTTGGGCTGGATACAAGCAACAAAGCTCAATTGGCAGACACCAACCGGCCAGACGCATATCTATCCCACTTTTTCTAGAAATTGGGTAGATTTGGGTTCGGCAGGCAGTGCCTATTATATTGACCTAGGAAGCAATGAGTTTGCATTTATCGAATACCGAATCAAAGACTATGTAAATCTAGCACTGGAAGGGGCAGATTCACCCAACGTCAGAGAGGTTGTTGTTTATCGGATAAAATCCAATGACATGGCACTGTGGACAACTACAAGCAATGGCCATAACAGGGATTTCTTTGACTTCGCGGTCTCTTTGGAGATGTAACTGGTGATGGCGGTATCACCACTCGTTATGGAATTGACTTTGTGGCGCTGGATGGGTCTACATATCGAGAAATTCCTGTTCTCCTGCCCAATGGCACTGATGATATAACCATAATTGTGAGATGGTCAGGCAATATGAATGACCTTCCAACCTTCGAGGTGCAGCCATAACAGCAATGACGCTATTGCCGCTGGAATTGTCGAGATCTATCTGAACAGTGGGAATGGTATTCTGCACAACCCTGGTGCGGACATTATTTTGGGCACTGAAACTGAAGTTTTTCTTGGAGAATATGTAGTGCCGGTGGGTGACTATGACGGGGATGGATTGAATGAGTTTGCCTTTGCAAAGCTGTTTGTCCCCAAACTGTACATAGTTGGCTGGAATCCGTCCTATATGGCAGAAAGTAGGCTAACTATCAGGCCGTCATGGTGGACGCCATCTGAAGGGACAATTCCAACAGCTACAGTGATTGCGGTGGCTATTTTCGTAGGAAGTGGGGTTGGCATTCTGGTGTTAAGGAAAAGGAAATCAAAGGGAGTTGGGACTGTTTGATCAGATCCAATTTGAAACTGCTCTGATTCAATACAAAGCGTTATTCAGTTGTTTTTTGAAGTTAGGCAATCCATATTATAATTCTTCAATGGTTTTGAGAGATTTCGTGTTCATTGCTGAACATTTGTGCATCAAGGAAAAGAAAATTAATGCTTTTGTGAGACATTCTCAATGAAGTTGCGGGACAAACTATTAGTAGATTGGGTGCTGAATGTGCACAATCTTGACATCAAGATTCCTGTAACCATCATAGCGCTTCGGACTGCATACAAGCTATATTTGGTAAATTTTGCATTGGGTTTTCCGAGTCCAGAATTGGTAGGTCTTGAGGTTGTTTATTCCAATTGGGTGTATTACGTCATTGGATTTCTTTACCTGTTTTTTTGGGTGGTTTATCCGACAGAGATCCATTTCTTTGGTCAGATGCTCCATCTTGATCCTCAGAACACTTTGACATTCAAGCATCGTGGAACGTTTGAGAAACGGAAATTCAGTCTTGATGAGATTTTGGAAATTGATATTGTGTTAAAGTTAGTGCCACGTCCAAAATCGCTGATTGCGGTGATCCATACATTGAGGTATAAGGACAGGTTTGGAGAGCTAACCTTCAAAGTTGTTGTTGGTTTGGATGAGATTGAAACCGGAGGAGTAGAAGTGATAGAGGGGAAGATTTCAAACGTATCGCTTCATGATGTGGAAAAGTTTGTCGCAAGGCTCATGAGGAATGGATTTGTGGCAGAGAAGGATGAGAAACCAGATTTGCAGGCATACATGATATCGCGTCGGGGATTCTGAATCAGTTTGGCTTGGTTGTTGCGGACTGTTGGCATGGAATAGAAAGAAAGCATTTTCATTTTGATTCAGAAGGCAATGCATTAATACGGAGCAAGTTTTTTGAGGTTGTGTATCTTCTGGGTCATGCTGCCTCGGGCATGTTGCTTGGCCATGCGTTCAACCGGGTGTACAGGGAGAGGAATTTGTTGTCGCCGATCATAGGTGCGATAGGTGTGACCATTCCGGATATCATTGACAAGCCCATTGGATCCATGCTGTTTGACACGGGACGGTGGGTTGGTCACACCGTTCTGTTCATTACGATGTTCGGCATGCTGCTGTACAGGTACCGAGAGTTTTGGATGGTCTGGATCGACAGGCGGATTTCGCCGTACTCGCTTCCGTCCTTTGCGCCTGTGCTTCTGTGGTTTTCGATGTATCTGCACTTGGTTGGTGATCTGCCGTCCATCAGTGCGGTGGTTGTGCTGTGGCCGGCCTTCGGTCCGTTTCCGAAGGGGAAGCGAGCATCATTTCTGTTGGGTCTGATGGATCTTCGGACGCAGGTTGGGGAGGTTCTGGGTTTGGTGCTGTTCATTGTATGGGGAGTTCGTGATGGTTGGCGGAGGAGGGAATGGGCGATGTTTGGTGCATTTGTGGGTATTTATGCATTGATGTTGCTTGTGGCCGTTCTTGTGTTTGGTTTTCCTTCATGATGTGTATGTTTTTCAGTCTACGTTGATGAATGGTATTTTGTGTGCAAGTCTGATCATGGCAAATGATGAGATTGTTGCGAGAGCTGAGAGGATGAGCAGGCCGTTTGCAGCAGGGAACCATTGCTGATCAAGTATGATTTGGATTGGGTTGTAGAGGCCGAAGATACCCATTTCGTACCATTGGACAGACGGCTGTGATATCAGGGGTACTGCGAACCAGAGGAACAGTCCAAGGAGGAGCATTCTGTTGATGAGGATTCCCCTGTTGTGGTCAAGCAGGATCGGAATTGCGGCAAGTGTTATGAGGAAGGTGTACATGGGGATGATGCCGAGGATGGCGATGGCCTTCCATACTGTCTGTTCATTGAGTTGGTTGTAGGTCAGGTCAGCAACAAGGGTGAAGGCGATCATGAATCCTACGAGAATTGTCAGTTCGATCAGGAGTGCGAGCAGTCTTTGGCGGAGGAACTGTTTCGTATCCAAGGGATATGATCCGATTATTTCACCTGTTTCCTTGTCCCTGTCAAACGACACGATTTTTTTGCTCCAGAAGATTGTTGCGGGTAGCATGAACATCCAGTGGGCACCGAATGCCTGAGTGATTTGGAACCAGAGATAGGGATCCGTCACGGTCTGTCCCATGAGGATCAGTGCACCAATTCCTCCGAAATCGAATCCCTGCATAAGCAGGAGTGTTTCTTCATCGCCTGGATAAAGCATTAGCTGAAGCGGATAGATCATGACAATTACCCAGAACATGATGGTCATGACCCGTGCTTCGGAGAAGAGAAAGTCGGCAGTGAACGGGAGCCGGTTTTTGATGGCTCTTGCCCAGAAGACGAGCCAGCCGGACGTATTGCTTTTTTCGGGTTTTGGGATTGCAACGGTTTTTTCTTCAGATTGCGTGGATTGGGGTTTTGTCAGAGTCCATCCGGCATCTGCCACCATTTCCTTTCTTTGGTACAGGTAGATTACGGCGGCTCCGCATGCAAGAATGAAGAGAACCATGCTTCTGATGCCATCGACATCATATTCATTTTTGAAGGCGACATGAGCAGGGTCAAACCAATTTATGGGGATGAAATCGGCGATGGTTTCTAGGGGTTCAGAAATTCTTGCCACGGCTTGCAGGACGAAAAATGAAATGGATGCCAGAAGTCCGAGTTGCTGTCCTCTTCCTTGATTGGATGTAAGTGTTCCTAGGAGCATTCCGAAGATGTACCCTACCGTGAGGAACAGTTGGAGTGAAATGGTCATTTTTACGAGGATGTCGGTTTCGATTGTTTTTCCGTCCAATGGGAAGAACCACGGAAGAATGATGCTCAAGTTGAGGAAGAGAGTGATGAGCTGTCCGTTGACCATTTCAATGAGGAGGTTGGTAGTTCTTCTGATAGGCAGGGTGAAGAAGAATTCATTTGTGCCGAGATCGACATCGACCAGTATTCCCCTGACTCCGTAGAGGACTGCGCCTATGTAACCTATGAGAGCCATTGACGGGAGGGCAAACATCAGCCAAATGACTTGCGGGGCGGCGTCGGAGTCAAGCTGTCCAAGGAATGCCTGATAGGCTTCATTGTCCAACAGTCCAAGGAGGGACTGGACTCCTTCTTCACCGGGATAGATGCTGAAAATCATTAGATTGAAGATGGAGATGCCGATGATCCATCCTATCAGCCAATTTCTTTGGAGCTGGAAGTCCTTTTTGAGGAGTGACACATGGGAATACATGGTTCAGGCCTCCTTGCCTTGATACAGCGGGAGGAAGTAATCTTCCAAGTTTGCAGGGGGGAGCACGACATCCTCGATTTTCAGTTCAGAAAGTTTTGCAAGCAGTGGGACGCTGCTTCCTTCGAAGTAGAGGACTGCCTCGGTCGTGTCAGGCTCGACCTTCAGGACATTGGGGAGGTTTCGGATGGATTCGATCAGAGGGGCGTCCATGGTTTTTGCACGGAGTATTGCTTTTCGGGGGACGGATGAGAGGAGTTCAGACACCTTTCCGGTGCTGACGATTTCACCATTTCGTATGACGCTTACATAGTCACATACAGCTTGAACCTCTGAAAGGATATGGGATGACAGGAACACCGTATTTCCCTTATGGACATATTCCTTGATGAGATCGTTGAATTCGTCCTGCATGAGAGGATCAAGTCCTGTAGTGGGTTCATCGGCAATGATCAGTTTCGGTTCATGCATGAATGCTTGGACAATCCCAACTTTTTGTCTGTTGCCTCTGCTCAAATCCTTGCATTTTCGGTTTTCGTCCAGCTGGAAACGTTCGACCAGTTCCTGTCTGAGGGGAGTTGATTGCCAAATGCTTCCGAGAAAGTCCAAATATTCACCGACAGTATAGTGTGCATAAAGTTGGAAGTCTGATGGGAGATAGCCCATGTCCCTACAAGATTCAACGGTTCCCACTGGATTGCCATTGATGGAGGCTGCTCCGGACGATGCCTTAAGGAGACCTACCAAAATTCGGATTGTTGTAGTCTTTCCTGCACCGTTGGGGCCGAGAAAGCCATGGATAGTTCCCTTTCTTACCTGAAGGGACACGTTTTCAATTCCCTTGACCGATCCATAATATTTGGTCAGGTGAGAAGTTGAAATGATGAAATCATTTGTTTCGCCCATACAATATATAATTGAGGGCTGTATTTAAGGATTTACGTCAATATCGCTTAATGCCTTGAAATTTTGGGAGTATAAGGAATATTGCAAAAATCGAGTAATGATGAGCTGGTAATGTGGATTTTGGTGATCACAGGCTGTGTTTGGGTTCAATGAACTTTTCAGGTGAAAAGTGGGAAAGGTCAATGTTTGATATTCCTGTTTGGATCAGGTCTGCGACAATCTTTCCAACCAGTGGTGTGAATTTGAATCCATGACCTGAAAAGCCAGTTGCGACGTAAACATTGTTGTATCCCGGCAACGTTCCGATAACAAAGTTTTCATCTTCACTCATGGTATATCTGCAATTTTCAATGTGCAACGGGCTGGTTTCGACATTGACCATCCTTTTTTCGATGAATTCCTTGATGTGCTCAAGAATTTCATTGTTGAAGTTCTCATGGGGGTCTTCAGGGGTAATTTCGGGAATAACTGGAGATTGATGCAGGGCAACCTTTATGAGTTCAGAATGTTCGTGGA
>JALUTL010000453.1 GCA_027016475.1 Candidatus Heimdallarchaeota archaeon | reverse complement strand
TTCCCTCAGAAGAGATCAAAGAGCTTTTTGAAGAAATTCGGTACGGATCCGGCCCCAACAAGGTAAAAGCTGTTCAACGGTTGGGAAGAATCCGAAGGGAAGATTGTGTTGAGCCTTTGATCTACGGCTTGCGAGATGATTACTATCTGACTCGGGTCGCCGCCATCCAAAGCCTATCATGGATTGGGGACAAAAGAATGATAGAACCATTGATCCAAATCCTGAAAACTGATCCAAACAATACAGTCAGGTTCAGTGCAGCCGAGGTTCTTGCACCGCTAATCCATGAGGACAAAAGGATACTGGAAGCATTCAGGGATGTCCTAAATAATGGAAATCTGAACGAAGAACTAGAAGAATTAATCAAAACTGTCTTATCATAGGAAAAGGCAAAAGGTTTGAAATTTCATGTCAAGTCTCTTTATTCGATTGAAATGGAGCGCAGATCCTGTACAGGTCAGTGTGATCTCGTCGAATTTTGAAACAGGACAGATTCAATACCAAAAATTAACTGTAGGAGAGGAACGGTATTTCAGGATTGTTGGAGGCAAGTTTTGCATTGGGAGTGAAGTGGATCGAGGCAAGTGGATCTCATGTATTCAAAACAGAATTTCCAAAGGGCTTGAACCGGTGAATGAAAAATTAGAAACAGGACTTCAATGCTCAATATGTCAGACATCCGATTTTTTTGCATGCAGAATGACCTGTACTGGTGCGTTCTGCCGCCCTTCTTCTGAAAGGGCCTTTCAGCTTTGCCAGCCTCCTGAAACGATGGTTTACTTAACCACAATAGGAGACAAGAACAAGGTCGGTGTAAGCCTCAATGGCAAAAAACGGTGGCTTGAACAAGGGAGTGATTATGCAACTTGGGTCGTCAAACTTCCAGGACTTGAAGCTAGGGCGGTAGAGCATAGGGTGGCAAGAGAACTTGGTCTCGCCCTTCAAGTGTCATCGAAGTACAAGCAGGGAATTATCCACCGCAATTCTCAGCAAAACAAGATGGATGAATTGTCAAAGGCTATACCGGCGGTTGTGGATATTACCCAGCAAATCATGCGTGAACAAAACGTACCTGCTGTTTTCAATGAAGAGGTCAAAATTCTAGATTTGACACCATATTATGGACAACTTGATTCCATAGATAAACCAGTCCAAGAAATTGAAATCACCGAGAACAGTGAGTTTGGCGGAAAAATAGTTGCCATCAAAGGTGCATTCGTAATTTTTGAAAAGGAAGGCTACTACTACTCATTGAATTGCAAAAAAATCGAGGGGTATGTATTTGAAGAGATTTCCAATGCGTCGATTGAAACCCAATTCTCGCTCGATGATTGGTTTTAACTGTGACTGATTGATGTTGAAAAATACAAACTTCTTAAAAGAGATGCAGAAATGGTGTTTAGAGATGGAAAATGATTGGATTACCCACACTCCAATGATGCGCCAATGGAGTGAGATGAAGATTGATTTAGGGGAAGATGTCATTCTGTTTTGCCGGATAGGGGATTTTTACGAACTTTTTTATGAGGACGCAGTCATTGGCGCCAAAGAGCTGGATATTGCATTGACGGCTCGGAAGATTGGGGACACAGAACATCCATTGGCGGGCGTCCCAGTTCGAAGTATTGACACTTACGTAGGCAGATTGGTGGCCAAAGGGTATAAGGTAGCCATTGCAGATCAGCTTGAGGATCCGAAAGCGGTAAAAGGAGTGGTCAAACGAGGAATAACTAGAATCGTCACCAAAGGAACTCTTATCGACGAATCATTGTTGCAGTCAGGGAAGAACAATTATATTGCAGCAGTGGTTGAGAGAGGATCAGGAAAGGGAAAAACAATAGGCCTTGCTGTTGCAGACCTCTCAGTTGGTGACTTTTTTGCTAAGGAGTTTGCAGGGGATGATGCAGTGTCACAACTCAGGTATGCTTTGGATATTACGTCCCCTGTTGAGTATGTGTACCCTGAAAGTATGGAAACAAAGCTTGACTCACTGATAAAAAAGGAGCCAGGGTCTGAAGAGACGTTTTCTTCCCGACCAGACTTTTGGTTTGAGTCCGATGAGGCAATGAGTGTCCTATTGGAGCATTTCGAGGTAAAGTCCCTCAAGGGGTTTGGAATTGCAGATCGTGGCGCCGCAGCCTGTGCCGCTGGCGCACTGTTGAGATATTTGGCAGAAACACAGATGAGAAAGATTTCAAATATCACAAAAATCCAGGTTCTTAATCTAAACAATGTCATGATATTGGACAGAAATGTCTTGAGGAGCCTCGAAATATTTCAGAAGACCTATGACAAGACGGAGATCGGCACATTGGTTTCTATTTTGGATCAGACTGTCACCGCAATGGGAGGGCGAATGCTTAGAAGATGGCTTTCATCACCGCTGGTGGATAGATCAGAAATTGAAAGAAGATGGGAACTTGTTGAGTTATTCAGAAACGAGGAAATACATCAGAACCATTTGCAGGCTTCATTGAATGCGGTGCATGACATTGAACGCATCGCTACACGAATTTCTTTGGGAATGGCCAGCCCACCTGAGCTGATAAAACTAAAAGAGTCGTTGGAGACAATCCCAGAAATATTGGGGACATTGCGGGCCATGGAAAACGTTCCTGTAGTAAAAGAGATTGCAGAAAAAATAGATTCACTTGAAGATGTGCTGGAATATCTGAAAAAATGGGTACATCCTGAACCGGCGAGTTCACCTGCCGATGGGTACGTCATTGCAGACGGGGTTAACCCAAGACTTGATGAGCTTCGACAGATCATAAAGGAGGGAGAGGATTGGGTAAAGAAATATCAAGAGGCCCAGATCGAGAGGACAGGAATTTCTTCATTAAAAATTAAACAGAACAGACAGCTTGGGTACTATATTGAGGTAACAAGGAAAAACAAGGATAAGGTTCCCAATGACTATATCAGTCGGCAGGCGATGGTCAATGCTGTTAGATATGTAACTGAAGAACTCAAGAATTGGGAAAGTGATATTCTCAATGCGGAGGTTGAGATAGTAGAGCTTGAAACAAAACTATATGAGAATCTTTTGGAGAATCTGAGCAGGCATTTCGACCGAATCCATGAATTGGGCCAAACTTTGGGGTATTTGGATTGTCTTGTTAATTTTGCTTACATCGCAACGGTCAATGGCTATGTCAAACCAAAGCTGACAGAAGACATTCAGTTTCATATCAAAGGTGGAAGACACCCTGTCATTGAAAAATTCTTGAGTGACTCGAGCTATGTCCCCAATGAGGTACGTTTGGACAAAGAGGCAAACAGGCTGCTGATTGTTACGGGGCCAAATTACAGTGGGAAAAGCTCCCTCTTAAGGATGGTGGCAATAAATGTCATCATGGCCCAAATCGGAAGCTTCGTCCCTGCTGAAGCTTTGGCATTGGGAATTTTTGACCGGATCTTCACACGGATAGGTGCGTCTGACAACCTTATTGCAGGCCAAAGTACTTTCCTTGTTGAAATGTTAGACGCGGCCAATTTTGTAAACAACTGCACCGAACGTTCTCTGATAATTGCTGACGAGATCGGTAGAGGAACGTCCACTTATGACGGGCTTGCCATTGCTTGGGCCATTTCTGAGTACCTGCACAACAATCCCGCCAAACCGTTGACAATGATCGCTACGCATTACCATCAATTGTCAGAATTGGAAGGCTTCCTGGAAGCCGCTAAAAACTATCATTTCCAAATCAGCTTCGACGGTGAAAAGCCAATCTTCAATCACAAGCTATTCCGCGGTGCTTCTGACAGGAGCTTCGGAGTTGAGGTAGCAAAGCTTGCTGGCCTACCAATGGAGATTATTGTTCGAGCACGGTTCATTTTGAACCTTCTAGAATCACAATCTGCCAGCATAGACCCGCATGACCTTGATAAATCAGTATCACGAAAAATTGTAAAAGCAACCCAATTGAAGGAAGGACAAGCAAGCTTGGCGGCCTGGTTTGGTGAAGAGCAAGACTCACCTCAAACGACAAAAACCCCTGTCAAGAAGGAAGTGCGGAAGGACAAACCTGTCCAAGTCCCGACACTGCAACCTGAACAGCTCGAAGTGATTGAGACTATCAAATCTTTGAATATTGAGCTTATTACGCCAATAAAGGCACTGCAAATTCTAGAAGATCTCAAGAAAATCTTGGAAGGGTTATCATGAGCAGGAAAATTAAAGAAATTCCAGCCCAATTGGTCAGTAAAATTGCAGCAGGCGAAGTAATCACGAGACCAGTAGACGTTGTCAAAGAATTAATTGAAAATTCTCTCGATGCAAACGCAACGAAAATTTCCGCAACCATAGAAAATGGAGGGCAAACAAGAATAATAGTCGAAGACAATGGAGAAGGGATTTTGCCTGAAGACATGGAACTTGCCTTTAAACTACACACATCCTCAAAAATTTCTGAGGAGAGACTTTTCAATGTTGGTACACTAGGTTTCAGAGGTGAAGCCCTATCTTCTATTGCAATCGTGTCCAAAGTGAAATGCATCAGCAGCGTAGACGGGAAAAATGCAATGGAAATTGTGCTAGAAGGAGGAAAGGTTCTCTCCAAAAAAAATGGGAGACGGACGAGAGGAACAAAAATAGAGGTTTCTGCCATATTTTTCAATGTTCCAGCACGCCGTAAATTTCTCCGAAGTGCAGAAACGGAAAAGCGGCTGATCAGAACACTCATTACTCATTTCGCACTGATTCATCCAAATGTCCATTTTGAATTGCTTGAAAAAAAAGGAAACCGTACAACGCATCTGTTACAGGCACCATCGCGAATGACTAAACTAGCTACGGTCTTTGATGTTCTGGGAAACGAAATCGCATCCCAACTGATACCATTGTCTGGACAAGCAGGCCGATGGAAAATTGAGGGGTTCATCAGCATTCCTTCATATACAAAACGGGATCGTTCATTGCAATATGTATCAGTAAACAAAAGAATTGTAAGAAGTGGAGACATTAATAGTGCAATTGAGGAGGGTTATGGCGCTCAACTACTGAAAGGGCACCACCCAGCGATAATAGTAGATTTAGTTGGAAAAAATGAATGGGTGGACTATAATGTTCATCCGCAAAAACTGGAAGTCCGTTTCGACCCTAATGACAATGTCTTGGAAGAATTAGCTCAAATGGTAAAAGATACGTTGGAAAAGGAATCTCACCTCCCAGAACTGACAGAGCACAAAGCGAAGGGCGTTGAAAACCAGCCAGTGTCTTCACCACCAGAAAAGGGAGAAATCTACACAGCACAACCCATCCAAGCTGAAGAACAAGTCGAAAGGTACACGCAATATACTCTGGAAGATATGGTCGGTTCAGCCGGGGTAGCAAAAAGTGGGGCAGTAAAGGTTGCAGGAGGATACCGAATTTTAGGACACATAATGAACAAGTTCGCATTGATTGAAACAGACACCGAGCTATGGATTATGGATGTTCACGCAGCAGATGAACGGGTCAAATTTGAACAATATGAAAATATCAAATCTGATCTTGTGATGAGCCAATCAATGCTTACACCAGTCAAAATAAAGGTAGATCATGAAGACTTCAATGTGCTGGATGAAATTCAGCCGCTATTGAAAAGCTATGGACTCGAAATATCTACTGTGCCAGAAACTACAGTTCTTGTCCACTCAATTCCGGTTTATTTTGATCAAACGATTGATCGGCAGACTATTTCCAATGTATTGCAGGGATTTGCCGCTTATTTCAAGGAAACTTCGGAGAAAGCGGTCACAACCCCGCTAGATGAGCTGCAATACAAAGTGGTAGCCAGATTAGCGTGCCATGGTGCCGTCAGATCCGGATATCCTGTTTCAAATCACAAGCTAGCGGAGATTCTCAATAATCTTTTGAAATGCAAATACCCTTGGACTTGTGCACATGGAAGGCCTACAGTGATCAGAATTAAACAAGGAATGTTAGAAAGCTGGTTTAAAAGAGTGGGACAATAAGATTAGAATCCAGATGATTTTCTTGCCTCTTCAAGCATCTTCAGCTCAGTTTCAAATCCAAGAGTCTTTAACGTCAAGGGAAGGAAATCGTACTCCTTGATGTACTTGATGTTGGCAATGCTCATGGTGTACGTTTTGGGTTCATCAATGATGTAGTCATGTTTGAGATAATATCTCATGAGTTCATCATGCGCTTGATTGAATTCCTCAAAGGAGCGATGGGCGGATATCAAAAATCCGTCAAGGTTCTTTGATACATAAAAGAATGGTGCTAAAAGGTTTCTTACCATTTCAGCAGCTTCCTGCCTTTGTTTCATAGTTGTTCTTGGATTGAATTTTCTGTATGAGAACACCAAAATCTTCATCCCAAGTTTCTGCAAGTCTGGAACTGCTCTTGGGAAGCAAATATTTTGGGCAAGGAACTTTCTTTTTGCATTAGCAACGGTGTTCCTTGATACACCGACTTGTTCAGCGATCAAGGTATCCGATTCTTCAGGAAATTGCACGAGACCTGTCAATACTTTCTTCTCTGCTTTTGTCAATTTAACTGGTTTAACTCTTCCCGTTGGGATAGTTTTTCTTTTGTTATATGGTTCGGAGGCAAAGCCAAATGTTTTTGCTACGAGACTTTCATAATCCATGAACGCGCGAACACGGGTAATTTCGAATGGGAAATACACCACATCCATTCCATTCTTATCCAAGAATTTGTTGTCTGAATAAACCTGAATGAATTTTTCCTGATTTTTTGCATACTCAGTCAGGTTTTTGCTTGCTGAGAGATTGAATGCCTTATTTGATTCGCTGGCGATGTGAAAATCTTCAACGAAGCTCATCAAAAGATCCTTTGCTACTCTCATCCGTTCCTCCAAAGTTGTAAATCTGTTGAGGTGACCGTGCATAGCCACCAACAATTCCAAACCAATTTTGGGGAAGTTAGGGATATAATAGCGTTTATAGTAGCCATTTTCCTTCAATCGTGTCTTTATAGAAGAAAAGGTTGACTTTTTCATCCCAATCTGTGAATGGACAGCTTGATCGGTCAAATCAGGCCACTTGATAAG
>JALUTL010000452.1:2030-7059 GCA_027016475.1 Candidatus Heimdallarchaeota archaeon | reverse complement strand
ATTATAAATGGATAGAGCTCTTGAACTCCAGGAGCACCGCTTATCGGAGCAGATTTGTCTTCAATTGTATGCGGTGCATGGTCACTTGCCAGAAGTGGAATCTGCTCAGACAAAAACAGGTCATTCAATTTCTTTCTCACGCTTTCTGGTTTAAGTGAAGGGTTCATTACTGCAAAATTCTTGAAATTCTTTAGATCATCGTTAGAAAATTCCAAATATTTGGGAGATGTATCCCAACTTAGATCCGTATCGAGCAACAGTTGAGCGCCATCATAAGTTGAAACATGAGTGACATGCATCGGCAGATCATATAGAGAAGCCCAGTTTATTACTTGATTGATAGCATTGATCTCAGCTACCACAGGTCTGTTCGAAAGATGAAGACTCCAATCGGTAGTTTTTTTCACCAATGCAGGATCCTCAGCATGAAAGATTATTAAGGGAGGGTTAGAAAGAGTTTCCAGTTGTTCTAACGCTTGAGGTATCAATTCCCAACTGATGCCTAGATCACCAGTTGAATCCGCCATAAACACTTTTACAATTTTTAGCTTATTGGCTAAACTGATCAACTGATCCACAGCTTTGACATTGAAATCTGTCAACGCCATTGCTGTGTGGTTGAGTTGATCCACTCCTTCTCGAAAAAGTCGCTTGGTTGTGTTTTCCTCCAATTTTTGCTTGATCTGGTAATGCTCGGATCGATCAATTACAGGGTTTGTATTCGGCATATCCACGGTTGTTCCAATACCTCCGACCCATGCAGCCATGCGTCCAGTATACAAGGTCTCTTTGTATTCAAACCCAGGTTCCCTAAAATGCACATGGAGATCAATTCCTCTTGGCAGGGCGATAAAGTTTTTTGCACTTGAGTGGGGATGGGTTTTCACATTGGAATGTGATATTGAATTTGCAGAGCTCAATTTTGTTCTCTTACACCAGACAGCTTAAAATAGTTGTTAATGAGGAGTTCTATAAAAAAATACACGTAACAGAATCTCATCCAAGTTCGCATCATTAGGTGAACCAATCCATTCTACCGCCTTGTCTAAACAGACAATGCGAGTTGCATGATCCTTGAGCAATTGTAGGTCATGATGAACTGCGACAATAGTCATTCTGTATTTCCTGTTCAATTCTTCAAGCAATTCCATAAAGCTGGTCGTCATTCGAAAATCAAGTGCCGAGGTAGGTTCATCAAGCAAGAGAACCTTTGGTTGTTTAGCCAACGCATGAGCAAGCATAACACGTTGAAATTGCCCACCACTTAATTTCCCTATTGGTTTTTTTTGGATTTCAATTAAATGTGTCTCTTCTAAAACTTCATCTACAATTTGATTGTCGGTGGAAGTGGGACGTTTGAAAAGGCCTAGTTTTGCATATCTCCCCATCATAACCACATCTCTTACTGTCGCGGGAAATCCTGTATCATGCTTTCGTAGTTGAGGCATATATCCGATCCAATTGAGCATTTCCTTTGAAAATGGTTTTCCGAATAAGCGAATGCGTCCTTGCGAAGGTTTAATGAGACCAGTCATGGTCTTTAATAGAGTCGTTTTTCCTGATCCATTTGGCCCGCATATACCAAGAATTTCACCCTCATAGATTTCAAGGTTAACATCACAAAGGGCCAATTGCCCGTCATATTCTACATAAATATTTTCTAAAGCTATAACATCATTCTTCATGTGCATCCCTTTCCTTGTAAATTCGCTTGGTTTGTGTGGTTGCCCTCAAATGGTTCTTGAAATCCTCCAAATCCTTTTCTGACCCATGAAAATGAGGAAGGGATGGAAATTCGATAGGCGGAGACTTTTGTGGTGTAGTTGTCCAAGTCCAGATACGTCTGCTCAAAGCAAGAATTGGTCTGTCCCTTTTTGGCGAGATGACAAATGAAATCACAAAGAATGTAGTTGCCAAAAGCACAATAATTGAGCCAGATGGCCAGTCATACAAAAATGAGAGGAAAAGTCCTCCGACTGACGCAAGCACACCAAAAAGTGAAGCCAAAAGTAACAACCTGTTGATATTGTACGTCAATTGATAAGCTGTTGCTGCTGGGATAAGCAAGAGAGCAAAAACCAAAATCGCACCAATTGCAGTTATCGACACATCAATTGCCATTGCAATCAGAATCAAGAAAATAAAATTCAACGCCTTGATGGGTATCCCTGAAAGTTGGGCCAAATCTCTATCGAAAGAGAAGAAGAACATCTCCTTTTTGAACAGCATTATTGTCCCAATAATGACAAAAGAAAAGATCCACAACAACTGAAGATTCCGTTTAGTGATCAGAAGTATACGACCAAACAAGATTGCCTGCACACTTGAGGAATATGAGGGTAGCAAACCGATAAAAAAGATTGCAAGCGCCATAAATCCAGCGAAAATAATTCCAATTATGATATCGTTATTCATTTCATCCTTTTCTTCTACAAAACCGATAATTAGCGCAACTGAAACTCCGAAAATGAAAATGACTAACAGGGGGTCTTGGAATCCCAACAGCAAAGCCAGAGCGGCGCCGGCAAATGCAGAATGAGCGATTGCTTCACCGAGGAAAATCATTCCTCTCATAATAATGAATACTCCGATCAATGCACAAATGATACCTATCAAAATTGCGGAAATAAGTGTACGTTGCATCCATTCATATTGAAGTGCATTTATGAAATCACTTGGTGTTGCCATTACAAGTATCCTCTAAAAATTATCCTAATTATGTTATCTCTTCAAGTCCTTTCTCTTTTTCATTCCCGAAGCAATTATTGCAAATCCAAGACTGAAAACTGCAATAGGTGGAAAACTTGCCTCATTAGTGGAAGTATGTTTGATTGGGTTCTTTAGGGCACCAAGGTTGCTATTGAACAGTTCTATCATACCATTTCCATCCAAACTTTGAGGAAATACATCAAGGTAGCTAATATTTGCTCCAGTTCGTTCTGCAAGCTCCAACACATCACTTCCAGCCTGTATTTGACTTGCTACGATCTGTGTAATGTTTTCTTCCTTCATTAATGTCACAAGCTGCTCAATGTGGGCTGGACTTGGGTCTACTCCTTCCTTCTCCTCCAAAACTCCCTTTCTGTTCATTTCCAAATCAGTTAGCAGGTAGAAGAAGGCGGGGTGATCTACTACAACCTTTTTACCCTTCAAGATCTCTTTGGCTTCTGTGATAGTGTCCCAAGTTTGGTTCAGCTTTCTCATGTAATTTGAGAGACCCGTTTCATCCAAAAATTCAGGGTTATTTTGGTTTACTGCTTCTGCAATGTTTGTTGCAACAATTTTTAAATTGTCGATTGATAGCCAGTAATGGGGATTTGGTGCATTGATTAGAGGATCATGTACCAAATCGCTTTCATTGAAGGCGTAGACCAATTTGTCTTGAAAGGAAGGGTTGTCCTCAATAAATTCAGTCAACCACTCGTCCAGTTCTTCAATTCCTGATGCAATTATCAAATCAGCATCTGTCAGTGCTTGAATGTCAGATGCAGAAGGTTCGAAAACATGGGGGTCAACTCCTGAACCAATTATTCCTTTCGTTTCAGCATTTTCCAGCAGAATGCCTTTCGCAACATCTGCCAAGAACGTCATAGTCCCTACGATAAGCAATTTGTCAGATTGTGCTTCAGTGGTCATATAATCCATTTGCATTGATGGAACTGCAACCATCAGTAGTAAAAATATCGTTAAAGCATATTTCATCTGAATTTACGATGTCTCGTAAAATATTTAAGTATTAAGAAAAAGACGATAACTAGCAACATATTTTTCGATGACTTTATAATCATGGACATCGGTTTTGTCATATGGATGGTCAACCATTGGACAACATGGGAGAAAAAGACGTGATGCTTGTTGTCTTCCTCTTTGAATGGGGACGGCCCATTAGAATTGGGGACATAAAGGATCATCTCAAACTCCCGCATTCAACGTTGAATTCCATTGTAAAAAGACTTCAGGCCAAAGGATTGGTAGAATGGATAGAATATGGTCCAGTAACACTGACACCGCAAGGAGCGAAATTGGCAGCCCACCATCTGAAACACCATATTGTAATTCATCATTATTTGGTCAATTTCTTGGGACTAGAGGATTCCAAAGCTCATGAAGAGAGCATGAAAGTTGCTGGTCATCTCTCATGTGAAACCGTTGAGAAAATGAAGGAAGCGAACAGCCGTTGTCAACTAGAGCCATGCTCGATTATTACAGATTCAACTCTGACAAGTAACTTGGCCAACAAATTGGAAGCATGCTGATCAATTGCTCAAGATTTTCAGTGCCAAGCAATTTCTGTGAAATGACGGATTTATAAATGCGTGAAGCTAAGAACAATAGGTACGTGAAAAGCATGGATTACTGCATATTTTGCGGGTCAACGGTATCGGAACTGTTCTGTAGCCGATGTACCTTGATCTACTTATTCGAGCGGGCAAATGAGATGTACTGCCATAACTGCTTCAGAAAAGAGTTTACACATTTCAGCAAGCATCGTTCAATGTGCAACTTCTGCGGATATCACTACTTTTTCACAAAAGGTTATCGCAGTTTCAATTTTGATGAAATCATGCGAGGGGTTGAGTTGCAGTGTTCCGAATGTCAAAGTAGAGTTGTTTTTCAAGAAATTTCAAAGGAATTGGTTTGCATCAATTGTGGATTGGTGTCAGATGATGTAATAGGAATAGAAAATGATCGACTTTTCAGTATTTCAAAAGAAAGGGCGAATTTTATCCGCTAGCGCTTTCAGTTCATCATTGTCTGCTTTTTTGGCCCGTTTTGGATCTAGTTCACCAGCTTGGTTAATAGGAATTAAGTGCACATGCACATGAGGAACAAGAAAACCTTCTACAACCAATCCGATGCGCTTGGTTTGCATTGCTTCTCGAAGAGGGGCGGACACTTGCTTTACAGCAGACATTAATTCTTGATACTGGCCATCTTCCATTTCAAAGAGATACTCGGAGTGGTTTTTTGGAACTACTAAAGAATGGCCTAGATTGATTGGATTGATATCCAAAAACATCATATGACT
>JALUTL010000452.1:0-2020 GCA_027016475.1 Candidatus Heimdallarchaeota archaeon | reverse complement strand
GTTCGTTTTCAGCAACTTTATAACTTTTTGCTTCACCTTTAACAATTTTACAGAATATGCAGTCACTCATAAGCTTCCGGTAAGGCGGTTATACAAAAACATTCACAGGGTGTTCCGTTTGAATGTTTCATTATTGTGAAAAAAGAGTTTTTGTCCTGCTTCGAATTTGAAGAAACCATAGCTGGTAAGCAGTGCTCAAGGGAACAATAATATCGAATTGAGTAAATATAGAGAGAATCAAGAAAGAAATAATTGATCCAACAACAAACATCATCCTTGATTTTTTTTCAAAGGTCCATAGATTCATCAACAGAACAACCATGGCAATGGAAGTGAACAGTACATAAGCACCGCTAACAAATTGCATAATTACCATCTTGCTGATTCCGACGACGGCAAAATAGAAGTAAATCAACAAATTCAAGACAATGAAAACCCGGATACCTAATGGTAAGGAAGGATTGTTGACCGCCCTGATGGTTCCAACGATATTGACCTTCAAATCGATTAAAGCCACGAACACTTCAATTGGAATTTGCATAAAAAGGTTATTGTGTAATTATAAGTGTTTAAAAGCATAGATATAGCAAAGGCTTTCCAAAAGTAAGCAGTGTAAGAAAAAAGATTATTAAGAGCAAATCAGAATTACAATTATGAAACTTTCGGATTTAACAATTGACGACGAGTACATCACTGTGGCAGATGATGAAGACATAGAAACGATAGCCAAGAAATTTACGGAAACAGGAATTACCGACGCAGTGGTCGTAAAGGACGGAAAGCCTATCGGTGTCATAGACGATTTTGACATAATTTCGAAGGTTGTTGCTGAAGGAAAGGATGCTAAAGCAACTCCAGTCAAAGATGTCATGCATGCGCCACCTACAGTAACCCAAGAGACTGATTTAAAGAGACTTGAACAAATATTTGACGAGTTGAATCCATCTGTTGTTCCAGTTGTGGATGAAAATGGTAGTTTGTTGGGAGTTGTTACCCTAATGGATATAATCCAAGCCAGAACCAGACCACGATCCATTTTTTCATGGTTTGGAGGAAGAAAAGCATGAGAGGCGGTGGTGGTTCGAGAGGAGGAAGGAGCAGGTCCTCTAGGTCTTCAAGTAGAAGATATTATAGATCAAGGAGATATGGCTATGGAAGAGGGTATTATGGACACGGGGGAGGATCATCTATTTTCGGACTCATTCTATTTCTAGGTTTCGGGTATTTAGTCATATCAGTTTTTGTTGGTGCTGCACTGACTGCACCATATCAGATTCCAATATATTTGGAACCGGGAAGGCAGGTGATGGTTGAAATGCCTTCATCCTATAAATCAGCGGAGATAAACCTCCCAACAACGGCAGAGGTTTATCTGTTTGAGAATGCACCTACGATAACTGGTTCAGTAACCACAGTGCACAATGGAACAGCAGAGATAAACGGTGACGCATATTACGCTTGGATATTGAGAGTTTATGAGGGAACTTCAGTTGAGCTTACATGGAATGCTTCAGGTGCAGTTGATGTTTATCTTCTTGAAGGAAAATCCGAATTTGATGATTGGGTAGAAGGAACAAATGTCGTGGGTTCATTCAAAGGCTCAGGACAAGTTGGAAAAGTTAAATATGAGGGTACAAGAGTGCTTGATGTTTTTTTTGCCTTTGAAAACAGGTTTTCAAGTCCGTTGACCGTTGAAGCTTTATTCAAAGTAGTCGAACCTGCGTATGACACTATTTCGGGTCAAAAAATTTCAACTATGACAACCATCGATCTTGAAAAGACGAAATTTCTGGTTATCAAGAACCCAACAAACACCGATATTGAAGGGCAGGTTAACATGACCCGCAACCTTAGCTTTGGAATCTTCTTTTTGGGTTGGCTAGTGGTCACCGCAGGATTGATAAGCGGTGTGGTCTATTTAGTACGAAAAATTACAAAACCAAAAACTGGAACGCCAGTTATACCTACTGGAGCAAGTTCGATACCACCCCAAGGATATGTGGGGCAACCAATACAGGGT
>JALUTL010000451.1 GCA_027016475.1 Candidatus Heimdallarchaeota archaeon | reverse complement strand
GTATCGTACGTTTTACGAGCCATGGAAAAATAAATTGGAGAAGAGGAACACAAAATACATACCTGCACTTGCTATTGACAATCCGCATATACCGGAGAGTTATATTGAGAACTTATGGAACTTACCAGAGATAACAAAACAACGCCTTTTATTCGGTAACTTTGATTATGATGATAGTGATGATGCTTTGGTTTCTTATCAGCATATAACGCAAGTATTTAATACGATTGTTCAGCCGTCTCCTACTCCGCAGTTTTATATAGTTGTAGACCCCGCTGTATCGGGTGCTAAAAACGATGCAGTGGTGTTCTCGGTGTGGAGGGATATGGAATTGATATATTTGCATATTGATACAAGCAAACACACAACACAGACGATAACGGAAATGATAATTACATTAAAGGAAAAGTATAATGTGCCGAATACGAATATAGTTGTTGATGCGATAGGTCTTGGTGAGAGTATACCGACAGACCCACGGCTCGCTGGGTCAACGGCGTTTAAGTCGTCTAACTCTGCGATTTTAACCGAAGTGGAGGCAACACCGTCTATGGAAACGCATAGTATGGTTGACTACTCACGTAAGTTTATGGAGTATAAGCCGAAGAAGACGCAGTATGCGAACCTGCGTTCGCAGTGTGCGTGGAAATTGGCGGAGAATATCCTTAATGGTAAACTTGCTGTAATAGTGGATACTTCTGTAAAGGTAAAGCCGTCAGCTGAGAGTGATGAGAAAACATTAAAAGATGTGATAATAGAGGAATTATCTCTCTTGCGAGATAAATCACCGAATAATGATGAGGGTAAAAAACGTCTTATATCAAAGGACGAGATGAAGGAGTATATAGGCAGGTCGCCGAATGTGCTTGATGTGTTTATTATGAGGCAGGTATTTGATATAACGAAAGGGTTTGATAAAACATTTATAAGAGAACCTATACAGCAACAAGGTATGTACAAGCAGACACAACATGATATAATGATGAGAAGAAGGAGTAAGATGAGGCTTAATAGTTCACGATAATATATGAAAACACTTTACGATATTTTTAGTGATTTGCGGACAGATTTTCAGTCTGGTACTGTAAATATTTCACGATATGTAGACCACTCTTTATCAGATACACTCAATCGCATTGATGCATATTTGTACTCAAAGTTTGAAACTGGGGATAAAGACTCACTTGGACGGGATAAGCCGTTTTATAATATTGTTACAAGTGCAGTAAATATATGGTATAGAGCTACTGATTTGGATAGAAAAGATATAAAAATTGTTCCTGCAACAAGTAAAGATTATGTTGCTTCTTTAATAGCAACACATTTTCTTAATGAATGGATGAAAAGGAATGATTTTGGAATGTTTTTGAATATGTGGGGGGTAACTATGGCTCGCTATGGCTCTGCTGTTGTGAAAATTGTTGATGATGGTGATAATGTAACATTTGATGTAGTGCCATGGCGTTCTATCATATGCGACCCGATTGATTTTTATGCTCGTCCTGTGATTGAAAAGATTGATTTGTCTTATCAGCAATTAAAAGAGAGGGTTGAAACACATGGATATGATGCACAGGTTGTTGAAAGTCTTACACCAAAGAAGAGAGAGACAACAGATAAGCATACACAGGAAAGTCGTACAAATGATATGTATGAGGTGTTTGAGATACATGGATATTTACCTACAGAGGATGGAAAGGATTGGAAAAGTCAGATGGTGGTTGTTACATTCAACAAGACGGATAATGGAGATATGGCTGAAAATGTCTTATATCGTGCAAATGAGGAAGAAAGTCCGTATCATATAACACATCTTATTCCGCAAGAAGGGCGTACGCTTGCTATTGGTGCGGTGGAACATTTATTTGAGGCACAATGGATGATAAATCATTCAATGAAACAAATTAAAGACCAACTTGATTTGGCAAGCAAGATTATATTCCAAACATCAGACCCTGCATTTATTGGAAATAATGTTATATCAGACGTTGAAACGGGCGACATATTTGTGCATCAGCCTGGACAACCACTAACGGAAGTAAATAATCGTTCTCACGATGTTACTTCGCTTTCAAATTATGCCGCATCTTGGAAAACTATAGGGCGAGAAATAACGGGTGTATCTGAAACAATGCTTGGCGAATCA
>JALUTL010000450.1 GCA_027016475.1 Candidatus Heimdallarchaeota archaeon | reverse complement strand
TTTGTAATCTGTCAAATTTTTTTTGCGGTGTCCCAAACTTAATTCGATGAATCTGGTTTTCACTCAAAATTACCGTATCAAGCATCGACGGAAATTCTGAAAAATCAACTTCCTTAAGCCTGTTTCCTTTAAGATTCAGTTTACTTAACTCAACACCTTGGAAAAAGTTTGGCGGTATGTTTCCAATTTCGTTGTTGGAAAGATCAAGCCGTTCCAATGCCAAAGTTCGAATCAATGTTGGAAGTAGCTCATGCATTGCGTTTCTGTGCAAATCCAGAACTTCCAAATACCTAAGATGGTTGAATGTCCCTTCCTCGATTTGTTTTATCCTGTTTTCACCCAAATAGATGTACCGTAGCTGGCGATTGTGCCAAAAAAGCTTTTTTGGAATTTCCTCTATCCTATTGCGCGAAAGGTTCACTTCTTTCAAATTAGGAAGCTTTGCAAACAAATTTTCCGGTATTTCACTCAAATCGTTCAATTCTAGACTTATTTTTTCCAAAAAAGGGAAATTAAGCTTGAGAGCAGGTGGAATTTCAACCATTCGCATTTCTGGAAGATACAGCTCAACGACACGTATTTTTCCGTTGACCCTGCGAACAACAAACTGGTTTCTACTTATGCCCAAAACTTCCATGACATGGTCAATTTGAGGTGTATCATCCATTCTATCATAATATCCTATTCGCTGATTAAAAAGACCATGTTTTTCCTAAACTAGTGCTTCAATTAGATCCTTGACTGAGTTCTTGACAGCTTGGTTTGTTTCATGCACATAAATTCTCTTGAGAGTTTGTATTTCGTCACGGAACTGTGGTGTAATCCATTCGCTTAATTTTTCAATGGCCTCAATCTTCTCCTCTAAGGATTTGGACACAAGAAGAATTTCAATGAATTCGTTGACCAAGAAAGCTTGAAGTTTTTCCGCAATTTGAAGATCTTCACGAATGGTTCTTGATTCCCATGCAACATTGTTGGGCAAAATCATTTCGATCATGAAATCATGCTCATTCATATACTCGAATTTGGTATCCAGTTCCATGGCCATGATTAACCTTACTTGTTTGAATTAATAAAGACCGAAAGAGGGATTTCAAAGTGAACATTTTACGGATGACTATTTGATCACTACTTTTCATTACATTTGTTAAATTCCGTGCCTAACAATTCAGACAAACCACGTCGAATTGTTACCTTTCCATAACTCTATTAGGCAAAAACGTGTATATTGGTTGTGGAGCATCTTCATCTCGATAAAATCCGAGAGTTCCTTCATGGCGGTGAATTTGTCATTGACGAGGGTATGGTCAATGGCGAAGCATATCTTCTTACAGATCACCGTTTCCTAATTTATTCAAAGGAAGGTTGGATGTATGAATTCTATCCAGACCAGATCGAGCTCCAAATCTATGACCGTGGCGAAGAGCGTTATCTACATCTCATTTATTTAGGGTATTATGACTACTATTTTGAAGAGCTTGGTCAAATTGCACCATATTTGATCAGGCTGTTCAACACTCACTTTTCCTAAGTTCATCATTTTTCCAAATATTCTATTATTCAACAGTAATAGCTCTTAAGGCTTAAAAACCATGGAATTCATTGACCTTTGGAGTCAAATGAAGGAACCCTTTTGGAGGAAAGAACATACCTTCCCTATTTCTGATATCTTACATTTCTTCGGTACTGATCTCAATCAAGGTCTTCCATTGAAAACAGTGCGAAACCTAAGGGAAAAACATGGGCTCAATACTGTTGCCACATACAAACCAAGCTTTTGGAAAATCTATTTGGCTCCGCTATTTGATACTCTCATCACAATATATCTTGTGATGACTGGATTTTTGATAATCCTTGCCATTTGGTATCCACCAATAATGGGTCAGGTCATTTTTTGGCTTTCAATCATTTCACTGAATATGGGAATTGCCATTTTCCAGCAATTCAGAGCACAGAAGAAGCTTGATGCCCTTAAGGAGCTATCCCCACCAAAAGCCAAGGTGATGCGTGAAGGTGTTTTTTCAGAAATAGAGGCAAAATACCTTGTTCCTGGGGATCTGATTGAGGTGAATATGGGGGATAGGATTCCGGCAGACCTTAGAATCATACGATCGTCGAATTTGACCGTTAATGAGGCATCACTGACAGGTGAAAGCAAGGCAGTCAACAAAGTTGAGGATGGCAATATCATTTTTCCAGAGGATACGGCTTTGGCTGAGAGAGAAAATATGCTTTATTTAGGAACTTTTGTCCAAACTGGCAATGCAAAAGCAATTGTAGTGAGAATTGGCAATGAAACTGAACTAGGGCAAATAGCAAGTGAAATTTCCCAATTGCAAACAATGGATATCCCTCTCAGGCGGCGGGTCAACATGATTGGCAAACGATTGGGTGCAGTCATGATCGTTTTGCTGATTGCTTCTATAGGATTCAAACTGTATGTGCGCTGGTCAGACAACCTTCCAATGGATGCAGAAAACATAGCTCAAGATCTTACTCAAAGCATAATTACCGCGATGTCTGTGATGCCGATCAACATTCCGCTACTTACAACCATTGTCCTCATAACAGGTGTATTGCATATGGCTGCGGAAAATGTCATTGTCAAGGAATTGTCTGTCATTGAAACATTAGGCAGAACTTCTGTGCTATGCTCAGACAAAACTGGGACGATGACTACATCAAAAATGACAGTTTCCCGTATATGGGACACTGAAAACTACTATGCAGTTAAGTTCAACGAAACCGGAGACGTCTCAATTTTCATGATTGACGAAACCATGAAGCGTGACTCCTCAGAAATTGAACAATTTGTCTTCACTCAGATGAATCAAATTCGGAGAGGATCTGCCCTTGAGTTGATTCTTACTGCCACTGCCCTGAACAATGATGCAACCATTGTAATTGATGAGGTTTATGGCGAAAAAGGAGTCACTCTTTGGGAAGCAATAGGCAATGCAACGGATGCCGCGTTTTTGGTTTTGGCCTATAGGTCATCGCTTGATCGAAATTATATTACGGAACGGTACCACTTGATTAAGGATTACCCCTTTAGTTCAACCGTCAAAAGAATGACCAAACTCTTCAAGGATACTGAAGAAGGGGACTACATGATTTTTTCCAAGGGTGCTTCAGAGGTGCTTCTGCCACGATGCACCCATATCGGCAACGAAGGTATGGATCGGGTAAGACCTATTAGTGATGAAGAAAAAGCGGCAATTCAAAAGGATATAGACAGCTTTGCAAACCTTGGCTATCGAGTCGTTTCAGTCACATATAAGGCGGTCAAAGACATCCCTTCCTTTCAAACCCCTCAAGAAGAGAGGGATTGGATGGAATCTGGACTTACTTATATTGGATTTGCCTGTCTATTGGATCCACCACGTCCGGGTGCAAAGGATGCAGTTGCCAAACTTGATGAAGCAGGAATCTTTCCAATTATGATCACAGGAGACTCTCCTCAAACAGCATCAACAATTGCAGCTCAAGTTGGAATATTGGATCCCGATGAAATTGTTATTTCAGGCAAGGACATTCCCAAATTGACTGATGAGGAATTCTTCAAGGTCTCTGTTTTTGCTCGGGTGTCGCCACAAGACAAAAAGATCATTGTTGAAAAATATCAGGCAAGAGGGGACGTAGTTGCCATGACTGGGGATGGGGTAAACGATTCATTGGCAATAACTCTTGCAGACGCTGGAGTTGCGATGGGAATAACAGGTGCTGAAGTTACCAAAGAAGCGGCCGACATCATTCTTGCCGATGATTCCTACGTCAGCCTTGTCAAAGGAGTTGAACAGGGCCGAGCCCTCTTTGACAAAATCAGGATGATTATCTTCTTCTTTATAGCAGTAAACATTGCTGAGGGGATTGTATATTTTTCAACCTCCTTCATTCCTGGGTTTGTACTTCTGAACAACATCCAACGAGCCTATATTTTTTCCATCATGCACGGAATTCCACCGATCGTTTTGATCTTTGATACGTATGCTGAAGATATAATGAAACTTAAACCTCGACAACATGATGCAATCATTAACCATCGATTGTTTATTGCAATGGCTTTCTTTTTCATCTCCTTCTCAGCGGTGCTTCTTTTGGGATACTTTTATGCTTATCATGAGCTGATCCCTTTCTTCTCAGCCAATCTCAATGGTATCACTCCTGTGCTGAAAGCGGAAGGGAATCCACTCCAACCTGAATCATATCCTCAAGCTAAAGCCAGAACCATATTGATTACAATCATTTATCTCACAGAGTCCATCCTTATTTTTTCAATTCGCCGAATCAACAAAAGCATTGTTTACTCAATAAAAAACAGTACAAAATTTGTTTGGTTCATGGTTCTTCTTGGCCCTGTCTTTCATTTTGCAATCATGTACACCCCATTTATACAATCATATCTTCGATCACAAGGCCTTTTTGTGGATATGATTTGGTTAACCCCTATGGATTGGTTAATTGCAATTGGTTTGGCTCTAATTCCAATTTTCGTCCTTGAAGTAATCAAAGGGTTCTACAGGTTCAGGAACCTTCAGTTTTGAACACTCAGATCAATTGCCGAATTTTGGCCAAAGTGACCGCCAATGTTCCTATTGATCCAATATCTGGAATCGGAAGCTGAACGGATGTGCCCATATCCAACTCCTTTCTTGTCAACCCTGGATCATTCCCTCCAAAAACAATCGCATATTTCTTATTGGAAAGATTTTGTATGAACTCTTCATCCAAAGTCACTTTTCCATATGGTTGGGGGGCAACTAATATCAACTCCTCTGGACTGAACAAATCGACAACATCCTGAATGGAGTAGAGAGCCAGAAAATTTGCCTTTTCCTTGTAGGCGTACTTTTGAGCTGCAGGAATCCCTTTCTGTGCCGCAGATCCCTGCGCTTGTGAAAGAACCAATGTCTTGAATCCTAGACCTGTCGCTATTCGAACAAATTCAGTGCATCGGCTGGATGAATTGACATTATGAAGTACCACAATGGGCCAAGCGTTATCCATGATGTTTACTTTTCTAAAAGGTATAAGAGGAATGGGATTGTTCTCAATGGTCTTGCATTCAAGATAGGGTATAGTTCTGGTTCTTGATAACTCAGACTATAAGCAAAAGCGGAACGATTAATAATCCTATAGCAAATCAAGCGTAATGAATGATTTGCAGAAATACTTATCCAAGGAATTTCCTAGAGATCAAAAACCGTTCCGAAAGGCGGTCATGGGTGGCACCTTTGATAGACTTCATGACGCACACAAGCGGCTCCTTGAAACCGCTGCGCTATTGGCTCAAGAGGTTTTTGTTGGGGTAGTAGGAAATAGGCTTGGGAAAAAGCTTTTTCCCAATAAAAAACACCATGATCTGATCCAGCCAACGTCAGTACGTATCGCAAACGTTCAGGAGTTTATGCACCAGTTTAATTCTGTAGTGACTGTTGCTGAGCTCCTTGACCCGTGGGGACCCGCCCCAACTGACCCTGAGGCTGATCTTATCGTAGTGTCCGAAGAAACTTATCCCAATGCAGAGAAAATAAACCAAATGAGAAAGGAAAGGGAGTTGAAACCTCTACATATCTATACGATTGAATGGGTTTTTGATGCTGACGGATCTCCAATTTCTTCAACCAAATTGAGGGAACAGGAGGCCTCCAAATAATTGACTTGTATTGGCTATCGACCTTCGACTCTTCTCAATTTTCCTAAAACCTTCTCAAAAAAGTTTCAACTGCCTAACCATTCTTTCAAACATAACTACATTACCTCTCCCTGTTATCTAATTATACCCTTATATACTTGTCAGCTTTAGATGATATTGTACAACAACCACGGTTGAAGGTACCCCACCAGAGAGTTAAGCCCAACTCCGGACGACCCATGTACTGATTTGCGCGAGCAATCGGGAAAGGCGTCACGCTGTAGCACGATTACGGTCATAGGGTTGGTGTGCACCCAGTAACATCCGAACCTGGATATGGGGTAACCTGTCAGTTTTTCGTGGTTTTGAACTCAAATTGGCAAAAGAGATCTCTATCTTCTTTGTAAATACTTTGAACCCAATGAAACTTCTTCCGCAAGGGAAAATATTGTAAAACGGAAGTTATCTTCTGAACTTCTTATTGTAAGTGTAGCTAATCCAATAGTTCTAAAGTTTCCATGTTGATATGTATTTGACCATGTCAATGAACCGATTCTGGGGGATAGTGTATAGCCTCGTGGATAGATCTGATGTCGTTTTGGAAGTGGTGGATGCACGGTTTCCCTCAATTTGTCGAAGCTCAAGACTGGAAGAGTACGTTAACTCATTGGATCACTGCAACTTGGTAATTGGCATCAACAAGACTGATCTGATTCCCCGAGACCTTCTTCAACAATGGCTTGATTGGTTTGACGAGCGGGGGATGGTTGCGGCAGGATTTTCTGCCACTCAGCGGTTGGGAACCTCACGCATTAGACAGGTTCTCTTGCGTGCATCGAAACGAAAAACGGCAGTTGTTGCTGTTGTGGGCTTTCCCAATACTGGAAAAAGCTCTTTGATCAATACACTCCGTGGAAAGTCAGCAGCAGGCGTTGCACCAATTCCTGGAAAAACGAGAGGAGAGCAGAAAATTCGTGTAAGCAATAGCCTTTACATGTTCGATTCACCGGGAATTATTCCAGCTCAACTGCCAGAAAAGCATCATATTCTATTGGGGCTTACTTCAATTACAAAGCTCAAGGATCCAATTTATGCCGCCATGATCTTATATGGGCAGGCAGAAGAACTTAATCCTGGAGCTGTAGCTTCCTATTATGGGATCGATCCCTCACCTTCTGAATTTCTGAAAAACTTGGCCATTGCACGAAACAGGTATATGAAGGGAGGCGTTCCTGATGAAAGGGCGGCAGCCATTCAGTTTCTGACAGATCATGTAAGGGCAAAATTGCCCATATATGAAACTCCAGAACGAGCGTTAAGACTTTCCCGTTAGGTTGAACCAACATGATTTTTGATTGATCTGTCAAAATCTTCTCTTTCTTGAAAATTTTGAACTTTTATGATGGGTTGAAAAAAAGTTGAACACTTGATGCAACTTGGCCCTTGCATTTCGATTGCTTTAAATTT
>JALUTL010000449.1 GCA_027016475.1 Candidatus Heimdallarchaeota archaeon | reverse complement strand
CTCCTGTTAAGGGGTCAATCTCCAAAACGGATCCATTCTTCCATCCCGCATAGATAGAAGATCCCCAAGCAATAAAATCAAACCCTTCATTTTTAGAAACAATTTTGGGGTTTATTGGAGGGTTTGATTTTGGTTCACCAAACAATAGTAGTGAGTCATTAGACAGAAGCAAAACATCATCTCTTGTTGGAGATACAGCCATCATTGTCTTCCAACTGTTATCTGCTGAGTTTACCCAATGAATAAGCAAATAACAACTCTGCACTGTTGTTGTCCCAAAAGAAAGCCGCACTATCGTCTAGACTTACCATGAAATTCCCATTTTCTATCCAAACTGCGCTACTTGCTGCATGTGTTCGTAGTTCGACGATCATTGCCAACAAAGGATTCGAAAAAAGGAGAATGAAAATTAGCAGAAAGATCATCCTTTTCATTAATTGCACCTCTAATATTGATAATTGGTCTACTGTACCAACTAGAATATTTGATTAAATACTTGCTTGTACCAATATTGGCTTACTCATCAAAGAATGACTGTCGCTCTGGTATTATGGCATAAATGGCAAACAGTAGACCAAACAACAACAAAATGGCCAGCGGGAATACCCAAAATGGGAAGGGCTCTGATGAACCATCTTCGATATCGTCTACAGAAATACTTGTCAGTACAGCTTGGACAATCCAATATGGGTTCTCTATTTCCTTAAGACATGGTTGGCCGTCAAGGTTGTTTACTAAGTTCTTCACGCAAGTCTGGTTGAAATCTTTTGGAATGGTCATGTTGAAACCTGGATATTCCTTCACTGATCCATTCATAAGCAAAATATGGAACTTACTGACTTGATTCACATTTATGAGAGTTGGCTCATAAGCAAAAGAACCAAACCCCCATCCTGTGGGACTGAAATAAAATTCGTATAAATTTGTTGGTGGCCGCCATGGCTTCCCCACTGTGAAATTTAATATTTCTGAAGCATTGATTTCAACTCCGTACTGGAGGGTTCCGTTTTCAAAATAGGTTCCTACCGTAAAATAGCCCGTTACAGTTTCATTTTCCCTGTATTCGTTAGTGGGCTTCATCGTGACTTCCATTACTCTTACAGAATAACGAATTACGTACGTTGAGCCACCTAAAACAAATATGGGTTTGATGGTCAACAAGAGGATGCATGAAATAGCAAACATCTTGTTCATAGCTGTGTGTCAATTCCGATATATATATGTGTGTTTTGGCTCTGATCCATGCAACGACTCAAACTTATATTTTTCCTATTGCTGTTGTTGCTTCTGCCGATGATGGGCATGCCCTCTGGCAGTGCCATACCGACAAATGATCGGCAGGCACGATTCAACGATTTTACTACCGCTATCATAGATTGCTTGGAAAGGGGAAAAATACCTCAAAGGATGGAAGCCTATGAAGTAAGAGCCAGCAAATCCCAACCAGGCCACTTTGAATTTACATGTTCAGGTGAGAGAACATACAGGGTTTCCTATACGGATTTGGATGATATCCTTTTGGCGTGGGATTCTGGTGGCCCTGGTCAATATGTAGGAGCTGATCCAAACATTCCTGATAGAATGAAAATCATAAAAAACTATCTGGTCAATGGTGTCACATATCCAATTAGTTTTTACTTATATCCAGGAGTATTGTTGGGAGACAGCGGAGGGCCTGGTGGTTCAACATGTTATATTGTAGAAGGATTTAACCCAGGTAATTTCATTGTCTTCTGCTAGAGTACTATTTATTAGATAGCCCTCATTCTGGAAACAGGGTTTTTATCACCTTTTCAAAATCTTCTATTGAAATGGTTTCAACTTCACCAGTCATTCTGTTTTTTATTTCAAAACTCTTTGGATCTTTATCTGAGAGAACAATCCTGAATGGTATTCCTCTCAAATCTGCTTCCATAAACTTTTGCCCAGCTTTAAGTTGTCTAGCATCAAGAAGGAAAGATTGCTTACAGTTTTTCAAAGCTTGGGTGACTAAATGGGTCTTATCATGAGGTAATCTGTCTTTGTTAAGTGACAGGACAATGAATTTCCATGGTGCAAGTATTGGCGGAAAAACTATTCCAAATTTGTCATATGATTTTTGGGCGACACATGCAACTATGCTGAAAAGATTGAATGACATGTTGTGCCAGACAATAGGTCGTGGTTTTCCTTTTTCATCAATGAAAGAGACCGGCGAGTTTTTTTGCATTGTTTTTTTCCCAATGACAATACCTTTTGTCAATCGCAATATATTTCCACAATTTATACATTTTGAGCCTTCTGAAGCTAATGCAACATCTCCTTCCAAATCTGCCTGAAAATCTCTGGGATAATTGCAATTGAGGAAATGATATCCTTCCTTGTTTGCACCTGCAACAAGATTGGACGTTGTGATCAATGAATCATCTGCCACAACAATACACTTTGATCTGTCAATTCCAATGGGTGAGGCATAGCCGGGAACTGCACCTATTTTCCTGATTTCTTCGTCTTCTGCTGGACGAATTGAGTTAATTCCAGCAATGTGCTTCAACTTTTCTTCATTTACTTCTAAATCTCCTCTGATGGCGACAAATATAACCTTGGATCCCTCTGGCGCTTCTCCATGATAGAATACGGCTTTCGCAGTCTGCCATGTTTTCACACCTATGAATGCGGCAACCTTGACTATGGTTTGGCAGTTTGGTGTAGCTACTTCACTTAGTGTTTCTGCTTCGGTTTTTACACCGTCTTTCTTCAATTTGGCTGCCATTTGCAGGGCCTCATAGCCGCATTTTTCGCATTTCAGTACCAAATCCCTTCCGATTGACTCTTCAACGAAGAATGCCTCCCCTCCCAACGCCTCAACACTTGATACCTCAAGTCCGATTTGCTTGAATAAGGTAATAGGAGCTTCTGTCTCTTTTTGAAGCGCATAAACGATCAATGCAGGCTGTAGTTTTGGATACAGCATCCCTAAAGGGGCATAACCTGCCCTATGAACCTCTTCTACTGTGTGGAAGCATGCAGGGAGGCTCCTGTAGGAATTGAATTCCGATTGAAGCAACCGTTCAAAGGAACAGCCGAACTCAATTCTTTGGGATGCTTCATAGAAAGAAGAAAGGAGAGTAATCAAATTTTCGAGTATTCTGTTTCCACCTTCCAAAATTATGATTTCATTTTCTGTCCACAGAAAATTTCCTGAACGAAGCAAGAGCTGTTGAGTGAGCTCATGAACTTCCTTTGGCGGGTCTCGTTGTACCCTTCCTATAAGCTTGCTGATGTCCACAACAGCTTATGCAATTTATAATACTGAAATGTTTCGCAAACAAACAAAAACGCATTCGAACGTATCACTGATACTTGCAAATGAATGAGTTTTTAATGTCAAACGTGGATTGTATTTTAGATGGTTTCTCGTCATGATCTGAGATATACTGAGGATGAAGAATCTCAATTCATAAGCCGAAGACACCGCTACGCAACACAGGAAGGTGTTTTGCCTCCTGGAGTTCCTCGTCTAGGCAGAAGGGAGAGTGAACCTCATTCAAGTGAAATTACTTATCTATATGATGTACTGACGACTAACTTCCCTACTGATCGCGTAATGTGGGATTTGAACCATTATTTTAAACGGGGTGATGAAACTGTTGTCTCAATGTTTGATTTGTCCTATTTCCGCAATTTGAACATTCCTTATGACCTGTCATCCTACAAAGCTGAATATTTTAACAATCGCGTCCCTGACATGGCTGTAAACATTCTTTCAAAGTCGACCTACAATCAGGACATCGGAATGATAGTCGAACGATGTAAATCATTGAAAATTCCGGTCTATGTAGTCTTGAACCCATATTTACCAAAACCTTCTGAACTAAAGGCACCATTCGTCAGAGTCTATGAATTTGATGAGAATGCAGGGCAATACAAAATTCAAGAACTAAAAGAAGTATGTACCCATGAAAATCAAATGAATGAAATAGATACAACAAAGCTTCTTGATGTAAAACCAGACCTCCTACCATTCAAAATCGGTTTAATGGAAATCAGAAGGAAATACGAGATTGAATTGCCTCGCTATCGTATGGTGCTGGTGGATCGAACAAGTGGGAAGATTCTGTTGACAAAGGCAGAGCAGGAGTGGCAACGGGCTGAAATGGAAAAGCAAAGGGCAGAGCAGGAACGGCAACGGGCTGAAATGGAAAAAAAGAGAGCCGATGAAGCGGAAGCAAAGTTACGTGCAGTTCAAGAAGAACTTGAGAAGTTAAAAAGAAAAGGCTGAACTCTGGTTTCCTACTGTTTCATCGATTATTTCCAACATATCTGAATGCAAAGTTATGAGATGTTTTAGAAAATAACATAAAGGAATTAAAGAGCAAGAATAGGGTTTCCCATGGTTGAAAAGATTCCTGTTGTCATCCTATGCGGTGGTCAAGGAACACGTCTTAGGGAGGAAACTGCCTTCAAGCCAAAACCACTGGTTGAAATTGGTGGCCGCCCCATCCTATGGCATATCATGAAAATTTATTCATATTATGGCTTTAATGAATTTATTCTTGCCTTGGGGTATAAAGGTGACATGATCAAAAGATACTTCCTAAACTACGAAGCGATGAATAATGATTTTACCATTGACTTAAAGTCAAAGACACTGACATATCATGATAATACTACAGAAGATTGGGTTGTGACATTAGCTGATACCGGTGATGAAACCCAAACAGGCGGACGGATCAAGCGATTAGAGAAGTACATCGACACCCCACGGTTTATGGCCACATATGGGGATGGTGTAGCAGATATCAATCTCCTTGAGCTTTTGGAGTTCCACAAGAACAAGGAAAAGATTGCCACATTGACAGGTCTGCATCCTCTTTCAAAATATGGTATCCTTGAATTGGACGAGAACAACATTGTTACCAATTTCAAAGAGAAACCACAAATGAAGGAATGGGTTTCAGGAGGCTTTTTTGTTTTTGAACGGGCTATTTTTGATTATCTTGATGAGAATTCTATTCTTGAACGAGCCCCCATGGAACAGCTTGTCGAAGAAGGGCAGCTTGCTGTCTATGCACACCACGGCTTTTGGGGATCTATGGACACTTATAAAGACGTCCAATACCTTAACAAGCTGTGGGAAGAAACAAAACGGTGGAAGGTATGGTAGACTGGACATTCTCCAATACCTTGGTAACAGGTGGTAGCGGCTTCCTTGGCAGCTATCTTTTGGAACAATTGGTGGCCAAAGGTGCAAACGTAATTGCATTGGTTCGAGATCAAGTACCCCGATCCCGGTTGTTCTATGAACACATTGACAAACATGTCACATTAGTGAAGGGAGACCTCAGGGATTTCTCATTGGTTGAACGGGTGATCAATGAATACGAAATAAACACTGTTTTCCATTTGGCTGCTCAAACCATTGTGCAAATCGCTCATCGAAATCCTTTGCCGACCTTTGATTCAAACATCCGAGGCTCATGGAATCTATTTGAAGCTTGTCGGCGGTCTGAATTGATAGAACGAGTCTTGGTTGCCTCCAGCGACAAAGCATACGGCGAAAAAGATAAGCTTCCATATGATGAAGATGACCCTCTGGACGCAAAACATCCCTATGACTTTTCTAAGGCTGTTACAGATTTACTCGCACAATCTTATTATCATACCTATTCATTACCAGTTGCCATCACTCGATGTGGAAACCTGTATGGTGGTGGTGATCTCAATTTCAATCGGCTGGTACCGCAAACTATCAAATCTTTGCTGTTTGACAACACTCCAATCATTCGGAGCGATGGCACTTTCCTTCGGGACTATTTCTATGTGGAAGACGCAGCTGAAAGCTATATTGTGTTGGCTGAACAGATGCAAGAGAAAAACCTTGAAGGAGAAGCATTCAACTTCGGCACTGAAACCCCAACAACCGTCTTGGAGGTAGTCAACAAGCTGATTGAGATCAGTGGAAAAACTCATTTGTCCCCCATAATCCAAAATACTGCGAAAGGAGAGATCAAATCACAATTCCTTGCCTGTGAAAAGGCACGAGAAATCCTCAATTGGCATCCCAAACACAGTTTGGAAGAAGGACTACGCAAAAGCTATGGATGGTACGCCAAATGGTTTGGCAAGAGCTAAAAGACAAACGGGTCTTAATTACTGGCGCCCTTGGATTTGTTGGGCTAAACCTGCTTTCGCAACTTCAGGAGGCCAATGAAGTCTTTTCGACTGATATGTTTCAAAAAGAAAACATTCCATCCTTTTTCCCACTTGATGTTGATAATTATCACCAATTGAATTTGACTGATCGGAATGCAACCATTAAACTGATTGAATCAATAGAACCGAACTATATTATCCATCTGGCTGCTTCTACCGATCTTTCTCGTACATTTGATGCAGTCTACAAAACTTTGGAGGCAAATATACACGGAACTTTGCATATATATGAGGCCGTATCCCGGATTAAATCATTGGAACATTTGATTGTACTAAGCACAAGTGATGTCTATGGACAAATCAGTCCTCCCTTTAAAGAAGATGTACCATTATATCCGGCTTCTCCGTATTCCGTTTCCAAGGCTTCTGTTGAGATGTATGGTCAAATGCTCTATCGAATCCATGAACTTCCTGTAACTATTCTAAGAAGTTTCAACCTATTTGGGGCAATGCAAAAACCGATTCGGCTGATTCCATATCTTATAACCAACCTACTTATGGGAAAGCCAGTGCCATTGACAAAAGGAGAACAGAAACGAGAATACAATCATGTTTCGGATCTGATCTCAGTAATTGCCAAAATTCTCCCAAGGACGGACACGTATGGCGATGTATTCAATGTAGGCTCGGGCAAATCAATTTCAATACGCGAAGTGGCCAAAATGATTGGCAATATGCTCGGTGGTACACATTTGTTGAACTTTGGAGAACTTCCCTATCGCGAAAATGAGATATGGGACATGCGTTCATCAACTGAGAAACTTCGGGAACGAATTGGTTGGTCATCGCAGATATCACTCGAGGAAGGGCTTGAACAGACTGTTGAATGGTACCGGGCTCATTATGAACAATGGAAAGACTACCTAGTTGGGACAGCAACTTAGGACTGCCCAAAAGGAATATTGAAATGACTTTCGCATATCAATCCGTTAAT
>JALUTL010000448.1 GCA_027016475.1 Candidatus Heimdallarchaeota archaeon | reverse complement strand
ATTAAAAAAAGCAACAAGATGAGTATTTTCAAAGACAGAATGGGGAGGCGCTTGAGCTTGGGCGAGGCCATACCCAAAATCATCAATCGCCTTTATCATTATTGGCTGGATTTTGAATTAATGATTTTGCGCTTGGTTGGCCATGTGCCTTCGCATACTTTTCGTAAGTTTTGCTACCGGTTGGCTGGGATGAAAATTGGCAAAGGTTCAACCATTCATATGTGGGCTTTGTTTTTCCAGCCTAAAAATATTGAGATTGGCAAGGATTCTATCATTGGCGATCACGCTTTCTTGGATGGCCGAGATAAATTAGTCATTGGTGATCATGTTGATATCGCCTCACATGTCATGATTTATAACTCAGAGCATGACTTGGAGGCTGAAGATTTTGTCGCTATTGAGGAGCCGGTTAAAATTGGCGATTATTGTTTTATTGGCCCCCGAGCCATTATCCTGCCTGGGGTGACAATTGGAAAAGGAGCAGTGGTGGCGGCCGGCGCTGTCGTGACAAAAGATGTTGATGACTTTGCTATCGTTGGCGGAGTACCGGCTAAAGTTATTGGTGAGCGAAAAAATAAAAATTTAAAATATCGGCTTGGCCGGGCCAGACTCTTTCAATAAAGTCATGAAGACCTTTAGCAAGATAATTCTGTTTCTTTTGGGATTGGCTTTTATTTTTTATCTTTCTCTGCCTAGTCCTACCTTTCCAGAACCTCCTCCGGATGCACTTCAGTCTAATGAACCGGGAGACACAGAAACACCCCTAAGAAGAGCCTACTTTACCAATTATTCACGGGAAGAAGTTTTAGCTTATTATCAAAACCAGCTTCGCCGCTCCAAGTTTTTAAATATACCAATGCCCACTTACCGGCTGAATTATCCACCCGAAGAAGCTCAAACTTTAATTAGAGATCAAACAAGAAGTACTTTTTTAGAAGAGATTGTTCACCCATTTAGGGAATCAGTTTTTGTTAACGGCTTTGAACCCAAAGACCCCAAGGATAAAATTGTGATTGCCGGTAAACAGTGGCGCCAAAAAATCACGGTTCGTTTGGTTCCCAGTCATGCTCTAAGTCGACTGATAGTCTTTGGTTTAACGATTGGCCTTTTAGTTATTATTATTCGCGAGTGGGCTAGTGCCTTAAAAGACCTCTTTAATAGAACGAAGTGATGATAGATTTATCAATAATTATTGTTAATTACAATACCAAGAAATTAATAAAGGATTGTTTGCAGTCGATTATTAATAAAACTAAGGGGATTGATTATGAAATAATCGTTGTAGATAACGCCAGCCAAGACGGCAGTGTTGAGTGGCTGACAAAGCAGGTGGGCAAGTATTCGTTCATTAAGCTTGTCAAAAACAAGAAAAATTTAGGCTTTGCGCCGGCCAATAACCAAGGGATAAAAAAAGCCCGAGGGCAATACATTTTATTGCTTAACTCAGACACAATTGTTAAAGACAACCTATTGGCAGAAATGGTTGCTTGGATGGAGGCTCACCCAAAAGCTGGTGTGGTTACAGCTGCCTTGATTAATAAAGATGGCAGTTTGCAGGGAACGGGCGGCTATTTCCCCAATCTTTTTAGAGTGTTTGCTTGGATGTTTTTTTTGGAGAATATACCGCTAGTTGATAGATTGATCAAACCTTTTCATCCCATGCACCCCAACTCTCCTTTTTATAAGGGAGAAGTGTTTTTTAAAAAACCGCACCAGAGAGATTGGGTGACTGGTGCCTTTTTCTTAATGAGAAAGAAAGTAGTTGAGGAGGTGGGATTAATGGATGAGGATTACTTTATGTATGTTGAAGAAGTCGATTATTGCTGGCGGATAAAAAAGGCGGGCTGGCAAGTGTGGTTTCTGCCACAGTGGAAAATTGTTCATTTAGGTGGTGCCAGCTCAACTAGCGAATTTGCTTTGCTTTCCGAATATCAAGGTATAAAAATTTTCTATCAAAAACACAAACCAGCTTGGCAGGGGTGGTTGCTGAAATGGTTATTAAAGGCGGGTGCAGCCTTGAGGTTTGTTGTTTATAATTTACTAAAAAGAAAGGAGCTGGCAGCTATCTATGTTAAAGCTTTCAGACAAACTTAAGGAGAGGGTTAAATATCTGACCGCGGCCATCTTGTTGGCCGTTCCCCTGTATCCAAAGTTTCCGCTAATTAAAGTTC
>JALUTL010000447.1:6405-7135 GCA_027016475.1 Candidatus Heimdallarchaeota archaeon | reverse complement strand
TCCCAAATTCACCCCTTTTGGAACTTGGATAAAACCAGATTCGTTTACCTTAACAGGTGGATCAATTATATCTTCTGCAAAATATCGATCCGAACCAGAAGTGTCTCCCGGAATTGTGAATTCTTCTCTTGCTTGAATAAAAATGTTGTGCAGACGTCCGATTCCAGTTTCAAGCATCCCGCCAAGCCAAACACGGTCTTTTCCTAGCTCTTCCGCAATTCGTCTCGCATTGTAATACCCTCCAACTCGTGCAGGTTTTATGTTTATGATTTTGCAACATTCAAATTCGATTGCCTGTAGAGCATGAGCAATACTGTGTATGGATTCATCAAGGCATAGCGGAGTCTCAATCTGTTTTTGGAGCTTCATGTGATCAAGCATGTCATCGTATGCTAACGGTTGTTCAATCATCATCAAATCATATCGATCCATGGCTTGAAAAATTTCAATGTGGGCTTGCTTCAATGAATATGCAGAGTTAGCATCAACCATGAGTTTGATATTCCCATATTCCTTCCTGATGGCCGCAACCACATCTTTGTCCCAACCAGGTTTGATTTTTATTTTTATTCGTTGATAGCCAAGATCAAGAAAATAGCCAATCCGCTTCAACAAGGATTCAAGATTTGGTTGAATACCTATTGAAACACCTGTTGGTATCTGGTCTTTTTCTGCGCCATAAAGCTTCCCCAAGGAAATTTTTTCTTTGGATGACTTCAAACTCCAATAG
>JALUTL010000447.1:0-6395 GCA_027016475.1 Candidatus Heimdallarchaeota archaeon | reverse complement strand
TTCAAGACCAGTTTTTGCAAAATTGTGTCCTCTGATTTGGGAAAAGGTACTCAATATTTGGTCAATCGATGGGAAACCATCTTCGAACAGGGAAAGGAAACGAGGAATGAGATATTTCTGTTGGATTAACCACGTTGTATCTTTTGTTTCATATGAATATCCGGGATATTCATCTGCAATGGTCTCTCCATATCCAACATTTCCATCCTGATCAACTAGTTTGATGATTATTGCAAATTTGGCATTTTGAACACCGAAACTTGTTTCGAACGGATGAACCAAGGGCAATCTAATCAAAGTCTGGTAAAGTTTAATCTCAGTGTCAGTCACATGTCCATTCAATTGGTATCATTCTTCAACCTTCTTGCTGAAGGTAGCTTCCTTGGAAAATTTGTAGAAATTGTGGAACGTTCCCTTCTCATCCCTTGCCCTTATATAGTCTGATGCAATCCATCCAGCGCTAAACAGGGTTGTGCAAATTTCCCTAAAGAAAAGGCGCCACATGCGAGCCAGTTGTGTATCTGTTTCACGGATATGCTGATAGTTCACAGGAACCTCAACAACGGTTGTCTCAGTTTTTTTCATAATTTCTGCAAGAGATGATTTTTTGACTGGTTTTGAATTTTCGATCAAGCCAAGAACTGCCTCATCATCTACAAATTGTTCATACATTGGAAAATTGCGTGTAATTCCCTCTCTTACATTCTTAATCTTGTTTTCGACCCAATTGGATCGAATCTGCCATTGGACAAGGAAACGGTCGGTAGGAACTCCACTATAGATTCCCACACCTTCTGGAAACCCATAGTAATTAATTTTATAGGTTTTACAGATCACACCAAGTTTGCCAAAGTTCAGCCAGGCATTGTTTGGCAATAAAGGATCAACAGTCCATAAAATCTCGTTGATTTGCGGGTTGGTATGTTGCAAGGCCAAATCGCGATGAACCATTTTTAGCTCAAATCCAACGTTTTTCCCCTGCCAAGCAGGATCAATTCCCATCATATGGCTGTAATTTCTATCAGGAAACATGGGAAAAGCATATATGAAACCTATTGCTTGGAACGGATTCTCATTTGGAGAAGCCATAAGTACGACTCCAAAATCTGCAACTGCCTTCATTTCAAAGGTAGCAATATTTTCCAGATCAGTCAAATCCCATGCCTTTCGAATCACTTCGGTAATGCTTCTGACTTCATCCATACGGCGAACTGGTCGGATTGAAAAGGATTCACCTTTCATCAGATAGGGTGCCATGGGGGGATGTTCATCTTCAGACACATGTAGATATTCAACCGTATTTTTTGAAGATTTGGGAGAATTTTAATCAGTCTAGAGAAAAAACTCCTTCAATTTCCACATTCAAGCCAGCGGGTAAGTTGCTGACCTCAACAGCCGATCTCGCAGGTTTGCTTTCGCCAAAGAATTCTTCGTACACCTTATTGATACGTGCATAATTGTTTATGTCCTTCATGAATACAGTCATCTTAATTGCCTTGTCCATACTGGATCCAGCCGCTTCAACAATTGCCTTAATGTTCATTAATGTTTGCCGGGTCTCTTCTTCGATTGAAGAGTTCTTGAGTTCACGAGTTTTAGGATCAAAGCCGCCCTGTCCACTTGTAAACAAAAGGTTTCCAATTTTGACGCCTTGTGAATAAGGACCGATTGCAGGAGGGGCATGTTCGGTAGTGACTATTTCTTTGGGCATGAATCGACCTTTGAAATCAAATTAAAAATCAATATGCAATCTTCCTTTTTTTTTGCCCAAATATACAAGAAGCATTATACAGAGGGAACAATATGATAGCCGAAATTGGAATCATTATCCTTGGTTATTTGCTAGGATCCATCCCTACATCATATCTGATTGGAAAATACAAGTATGGTTTTGACATTAGAGAAAGAGGTTCAGGTAATGTCGGAGGTGCCAATGCCGCAAGAACAATGGGTATGAAAGTTGGTTTGTTCAGCGGTTTTGTTGACATATTCAAGGGAACTTTGGCCGTGTATATTGCCATGTGGTATGTGGGAAACAATCCAAACACTGATCTGATACTTACGGCAGATCCAAATGCCGTTGTCGCATTGACTGGTTTTTTAGCAGTAATTGGCCACTGCTATTCATTTATTCTGCGTTTTAAGGGAGGAAAAGGAGGAGCAACTACGGCAGGAGTAGTGTTAGCCCTTGATCCTGTAACATTTCTTGCTTTACTGGTTGTTTGGATTGTTGTAGTTGGAAGTACGCGGTTTACAAGTTTAGGTAATTTGATTGCCGTATGGGTGATCCCCCCCATGTTTGCTCTCCGTTATGATGTTCTGACCACCCGAACAAACACTGTTGAAACCAACGCATATATCATGCTTAGTATGGCATTGGTTGTTCTGATTTATTACAAACACAGAGCCAACATCCAGAGATTGTTGAGAGGCAACGAAAGAAAAGTAGGGCAAAAGGAATAATTGCCCATTAAGGAACTATTTCTCTATTCAATTCATCTTCCAACTTTTGCACAGTGTCAATATCAAGCTCCAAAAATATGTCGCTGAGGTTACTTTCATCAATTATCACTTTTTTCCGGGATTCCTGTGCGGTCTTGAAAACTTCTATTAGTCGAGGATTTACAGGCACACCGGATACAACGGCATTCAAGGATGGCTGTGCAACACCTAGTTCATTTTCCAGTTCCTTGCCTGTTTTGATGAATTTCAAGAATGGTGCTTTTTGGAATGATTGGAAAAATCGAGGCGCTTCATAGGTAAAGTCAATATTGTCGTAGTTCTTTCTGAGTATCGCACAGTAGGTGTTACGTGCGTTGAAAACATCTTCTCGATTCAAAGAGCTCCTTCCAACGATTTCATCCACCAATATGTCAATATAACGAAGATTGGCCCGTTCCTGCCCTCGGCCAATTTGGTCAAACTGTGCATACACCAGAAATGAAACACCAGGAGTATGTAAGACATCATAGAGGTCATCGAAATCAGCCTCGTAATCCTCCCTGTATGAATCATAGTTGGTTGAGATAATGAGATTGGTTATTGCCCTATTGACAAAATCAATCTTCTGTTTTGCTGTTTGCTCAAATGGCAGGTCATATTCATGCAATACCGGCGCATTGTCAATCAATATCAGATTGTTTCCAATTGGATCATTGGAATAGACGATTCGATAGATGAAAGTTGCCATATTATGATGAACTCTTGAGTTTTCAAAACGGTCAGGAAGAATCGCAAGAATTGGAGGAGTTTGACGGTGCACTTCCTTCAAAATTTTGGCAACCGTTAATATGCTTGCAACACCTGTTGCACCTCCGCCCGTAATAAGCAACATTAAACCAGGTTGCTTCGGGATCATTTTTTGGAGTACGGGGCGAATCTTCTGCTCCCACTTTGCAACATCGGCCAAAGCGTCATCGAGTCTACGAGCATAGCCCTCGATATCATCTGCAACTGAGAAGATTCGATCAAAGATTTTATCAGTGTGGTGAGACCGTCGGCCAGAATTGAGAGCCAATGAGTGAATCTGTTCAATTCCACCTGCCTTCAATGTAAGAATCAGCTCTGCACCTATTTCTTGTCCTATGTCCCCTGCCGCTATAATTGAGATATGTAATTGTTTTTTGAATAGCTTAAATACCATTTTATCGCCTCCTAACCAATTAGCTCTATGATAAAGCTGATTCCCCTGAAGACATATATGGACAGAAGCAATGAAAAGTAGAGTATCCGGAATGGATTAACTGGACTCGGTTTCATGCTGTAAATGTACTCCCGAAGAATAAAGATAATTTGCAGATCCATGTCAGACCGTTCTTTTCTTCCTAGTGCAACATTGGTAATCTCATCGTAAATGAATGGATCCAATTCCTTGAGTGCCTTCGTTCTGAATCTGCCCATGATATTTGAAATGGAAATTATCGGGAACAGGATTTGGCTAAATGACAAAAGAAGAGAGAGTACAAGGGCGATAAGGATAATATTTCGAATAATGCGACTCTTCGCTTCGATTTCTGCCGTGCTTGCCCTTGAAATCATTTCTTTCAGAAGTTCGGGATCAGCATTCACTTCAGTCAACGTTTTTGAAGTGTCGATCAGGTAGGACGCAACAGCAGCATCATAGGCGTTTTGACCAACCTGCTCGACCATTGAAATTATGAATGGAGAGCCTAGAAGGAATACAAACGAGTTGAGGATAATTGTTGCAGAAATCAAACCGAATAAAGGTATATTACCCAATGACTGAATGGACAGACCGGGTGTGTCTGCCAAAACCTTGACAACCTCGTAGTTGTTTTTGGACAGAATGCTGTCATGTCCTTCATTATATCCTTCAGCTCGTTGTCTGATGCGTTTCAGTAATTTATCATACAATTGGGAATTGATACGGACGTAATTTAAAGCCAACAGGCTTAGGTATATGGAGAAGGCCACACCAAAGTGACCAATCAGCAACAACACACCCCGCCAAATGAATCCGCCAATGGAAACACCGTTTTGTATCCAAAGATAGACGAATTGGAAATCCATGATTAGTGGAATAACAGCAGATATGATTAGTGGGATTCTTGGCCACTTTTCTTGATAATATGTTCTTACAGGGCCTTCAATCACTTCCGTAAGCCACGGCGCCTGAGAAGATTCAACGATGTCGTTGAATGTCCGATATCCATACCGAAGGTACATTGGGGCAATAAACACACCAATCAATGCAAGAATTGAGAAAAAAATGGATATGCCCAAGGAAGAGAGAAAGACGCCAATGTCCCCGATAAGGTAAAACACCGGCAGAATTAAGATAAAAGGTAATGAAACAAGTTGTCTAAAGGATTTTCCACCCAAAAACAGAACCATATTGATGGGAAGCTTGAAAACAGTTTGTGGCAGTTTATACAAATATCTGTATGGGTTCTCCAAAATATAGAGATATGAATAGTACCTTGAATCTATGCCCGTAGGAAGCGTGTCTTCATATTTTGCCAGAAAATCGTCATATTCAAATTTGATGTCATCAGGTGATTTTGGTTTCGCCTTCTCAACGCCAAGAGTCATTATTTTTCTTCCTCCCGATATTCGCCTCGTCTTCGTGCAGTTGCCTCTCGCGCAAGTTCTTCAGCGATTTCTTTTGGGGCCTTTACATCAAGCTCATCACCAGGAGCAATTTTGTCAATTTTGGGATTGACTGAACCCATGTCTCGCCGAGCAAGTTCTTCATTCAAAATGGTCACACGGACATCTTCAGCCTCTTTCAAGAACTTTTGAAGTTTTTCTGGGATTGGCATGCCGACAAAAACCATTCTGGCCTGAATTCCGTGTTTTGTTGATCCAACAAGTTTATGAAAAACATCGCGGTTTTGGAAATCGAGCAATAATCTCCGATACTCATTAGTTGAAATTGATCCTTTTTCAGCCTGCAATGAGATATAGCCACGAGTTGCCGAAAAAATATCCGACTCATAGGAAAACGATAAGGCAACTGAATCTTTGACCAATTTCTCAAGATCAGCAGAAGAATCTGAATGATAAAAGCCTCCAATCGTCCCAAAGCCTCTAACGGATCGAAAAGTTTCAAGAAATTCGTTCAAGTCACTTGAAAATCCGTCGCTTTCCATTTCTCCAATTGCTAACAAATCTGCGATTAGTGAACCAATCCGCTTATTTATGAATGGATAGAGTTTGTCTGCATCCAGAGCAGGATTCAAGGTTAAAAAGGAATCATTGTCTACTAAAAGGCTTACCAGTCGCATAGAGCGTGAACCGGGTGCATAGGAGAAATAATAGATTGCAGATGCAGCAGTAAACTTCGTTCTAGTGTTTTCAGTTTTTGATGGAAGAACAATGATTGGAACTGGCCGTTTGCCAATGGAAAGGAGAAATTTTGCAATGTTGATGCCTCCGCCGACACCTGTTCCACCAGAACCTATAATCAGGAACACGATGTTATGCAATGATTTCTGGCCAAAATCGGTAAAATACGATTTCAAAAAATGTTGCCATACGTCAGCATTTGCCTCAAAGGCTTTCATGGCTGTTGCGAATTGTCTGGCATTTCCGGTATTGTCAGAGCCTATTTGTAGCTTGTGAGTGGAAACGGCCTGTTCAATGGCTGATAGATCAGTATCGAATGCAACCATTGGATATGAGTCAATACCATAAGTTTCCAATCGTTTGTGAATTTCGTTGACAATTTTTATCCCAGTTCCCCCAATCCCTATAATTGGAATTTGAGGTCTGTCCAAGTCTTTAGGGATTTCAAGAGGAGGTAATTCAAAACCAACATTGCTTGGTTCAACAGCTGGAGTAGGTATGTCGCCCGGGGGTACTGCTTTTGCACACCGGAAACCAATCAGAGCATACGCTGATGTCGGGGTACGCTTAAAGCGATTGACGCTAGT
>JALUTL010000446.1 GCA_027016475.1 Candidatus Heimdallarchaeota archaeon | reverse complement strand
GCTAAGGAGAGCGGATACAAACTTGCCTTGGCAACCCAACCTCTGTTTTATAGGCTGGCCACGGAGAAACGCGTGTTGTGGGCAGAGCTGAATCCAAATGATTTCCTCCATATTTCCCATGCTGAAAACTCCTATTACTGCAAACCCTACCCCCAATACTTTCTTCAACTCCTTGAGATCACCAAATCCTCCCCCAAACGGACGTTGATGGTTGGAAATGACTTGGTATTTGATACTGCCGCATCTCGCTTGGGAATTGCCACCTGGGTCACAGATACCAATATTACGAACAAAGATGCCCAAGGTGCAGTAGAACCTGACTTTGTTGGATCATTGAAAGAGCTTGCAGATGCATTGCAATGAAATTGAATTTCCTGTTCTAAAATTGTTTTAATCAACAATGCTCATGGAAAGTTATGGAAAAAATTCCTATAGATTACCAAGATTTGCTATTGGAGCCAAATTTTGCCCATGTGGCGACAGTCAGCTCCAAAGGAATACCACAAGTCACACCCGTATGGATAGACTATGAGCTACAAACCAATACAATCTTGTTCAATACAGCCAAAGGAAGAATAAAATATCGAAATATTTGTTCCAATCCCCATATAGCCCTCAGCATCCTAGATAGAAACAACCCTTATCGATACATCACAATTCAAGGAAAGGTTACAAAGTTAGATGATGATCAAGCAAGAGCCGTTGCCCATATAGACAAGCTGACTCAAAAATATATGGGTAGAGAAAAATTTTCACTTCCTGAAGGACAACAGAGAGTCATTGTTCATATCAAACCTTTGAGGGTTCATGTCAGTAGCTAAACGATTGAGTTGAGCCATTCGAGAACAGTTGGATAAACCTTCAACTTATTCTTTAGTTTGACAACACCATGTCCTTCATCATCAAATCTCATCAACTGAACTTCAATGCCTCTCTTCTTCAACGCTTCATAAATCTGGATGGATTCACTCAATGGAACCCTTTCGTCATTGTCCCCCTGAATTATGAATAGAGGCGCTTGGATTTTGTCTACCTTGTGTATGGGAGAGATGTTCACAAGTAGGTCATAATCCTCTTCCAGACTTCCATATTCTGATTCACGAAGTTTTCGTCTCCATTTCGCGGTATTTTCAAGAAATGTCACGAAATTGGATATGCCGACAATATCCACACCTGCCTTCCAGAGATCAGGATATTCTGTCATTGCAGACAGAACGGCAAAACCCCCATAGCTGCCGCCATAAATAACCAATCGTTCTCCATCAATATCTTGGTCATTTTCTTTTAGATACAATGCCAATTCAGCTATATCTCGTATCGCATCCAATCGTTTTTCCTTATTGTCCGCATTCAAATAGCCTTTGCCATAACCTGAGCTTCCGCGAATATTTGGAGCAATAACTGCATAACCTGCTGAAACATAAAATTGCACGATAGGATTAAATGAGGGACGAAACTGTGCTTCAGGCCCACCATGTATCATAAGAATTGCAGGAAATCCGTTTGATGGTTTATTTGATGGTGGGAGAAATTTGAAATATGGAATTTCCTGCCCATCAAAGCTCAAGAAACGCTCCAAAGTAGGATTTACAAAGAATTGAGGATTTAAACCAGCAGTACTTGGAAAGGTCAGCCGCGTCCATTTTTCTTCCTCCAAGTCGAACATGAATATTGAAGCAGGAAGCGTTGGAGAACTCAAAGTCATGCCAAGTTTTTTGCCTGAAGGAGAAAGGGAAAGGGCTTTTGTATAACTTCTTGCATCTCCACTCAAAATGACGCCTGCCTGTGGAAGGTCTATTTCCTTTTTTTGTCCATACGTTTCTACAGTAATTTCTCTGACGAACAATCTATCATAACCGTCCCAGTTTTCCGAAAAATAAACCAGATCATTATCATAAGACCATTCTACAGAAGTTATATCGTGATGCTCATCGTGGTCAATCGCTTTAAAGACACCATTCAATCCAAGGATGCCAAAACGACGGAATTCATTCCCATAATCTGTGACAACCAGGATATGTTCCGCGTCGAGAAACTTTACAGGAGACCAAAGGCTTTCTGAAAATGCAGCAGTAAGGTCAACCATTTCATGTGTTTTCATGTTCAGTAGATGAAGCGAAGTATGCATATTGGAAAATGGTCTCACTATTACAGCACGCTTTTCTTCGAAGTCAACACATCCCATTCGAACAAGTCCTTCTTCTGGAATCCAAACCTCTTCCATACTATGCTCGGTAAGAGGAATTTTCCATCGATAAATGCCAAATAATCTTGGATCCTTGACATTTGCTGAAACATAGACATGCTGCTTTGTAACTGTGTTGATCAAAAATTTGCTCTTTGGATGATCCGTAAGCCTATGAATCCTATTTGAAGGATCAACTGCATAGAGCTGAAAGTTTTCATCTCCACCAAAATCAGATGAATAAAGAATAGATCCATCCGTCAAAAATCGTGGGTTTGTACATCGATTGTCGCTGAAAGTTCTTCTGGAAGGCCATCGGCGTTCAATATCAGAAGTGAATACCTGCGGATAGCCAACAGAATCATACACAAATGCAAATCCGTGTTCATCAGGCGACCAGCTAATGCCCCCGGAACTTCCAATCCCCAAAAAGTACCTGATTCGATCTTCCATAGAAATTCTGAGGTGTGGCCAATTAAGAAGATTTGTTAAGAGGAAATACTTCGGAACAAAAGGAAACAAGCATGAACCATCTCAATTGACTTGTTGTGCCAATTTATTCTACACAATATATCCAGATAGGCAGAATCCATAAATGTGTAAGAAACATAGTGATCTTGGTCTATGCCAGACAAGTTCTCCAAAGAAGTAAGATCCAAGATCATGAGCAGGATAAGAAGCAAAAACACATCACCCGAAATTGAGCTGAGAAAGTTGCTTTGGAGCAAAGGATTCAGGTATAGGATTCATTATCAAATCAAAGGAGATGAAAAGGTGGTTCGGCCAGACATAACTTTCGTTTCCAAAAAAATTGCAATTTTCGTCGATGGATGCTTCTGGCACAAATGTCCAGAATGCTATGTGGAACCAAAATCAAATGTGGAATTCTGGAGAAAAAAGATAAAAAGGAATGTAGCTCGTGACGAAAAAGACAGCAGAATCCTGAAAGACTCAGGCTGGAATGTAATAAGGATATGGGAACACGAACTAAAGAGGGATATCGATAAGGTTGTAGAAATGATAGTTCAGGAATTGTCTACCTTATCAAGGGGGAAGCAAATTCAATAATGTTTTTCAGGAGAACTGCGTTCCGGACGGGCTTTGTCATCAGTGTTCCCACCAACTGTTGCTTTGAGCCGAAAATGGAGCAAACAAGAGTTTCCCCGTCAAGGACAACTTCACCTATGTTGCCGATCGGAATTTTGGGATCCTCTTCTTCTTCAAAAATAAATGATATGTGTGTGTCTGTTACAACCATCAATACAGGACGAGCGTGTTCATGCCTCACACTTCCGTTTGCCAAAGTGTATCTCATGAATTGTACCAGCTCCACTGCCAAAACCTTGCGTTTGCCTTTTTCAAATTCAAGTTTGATGGCATCAGGAATTGATTTTTCCATTGTGGTTCTGATCAGTCCTCCAAAAAACTTTCCATATTCCGATCCCAAAAACCTGAGTGCATTATTGACTTGATATGATGTTGGAACATTGAGAACAATAACTTCGAAAGCGTTGATCAACATAATCAAGCCGCCTTTGCCAAGATCCACATTCAATGTGACAAGCAATACATCTTGATTAGGTCGATGGTGCGGAGGAAGAACTTCCAAGAAACGGAGTCTGGCTTTCTCGGTTGTAGCTACCAATGTGTGGAAATCGTTTACATTAAGGTTCTGCAAATTCAATTTGGTAAAAGTCACACCGGTTTCAGACAGAAACTCAAACGTATCCTTCAGCTTTAGAAGGGCATCTTTTCCATTTTCCAAAATTTGCAAAAATGATGAACTGATGCCTTTGAATACAATTTCAGGGTCTATTGCCACATACTTTGCTTTCCCTTCTCGAGAAATCCGAGCAACTGCACCCATGGCTTCCAAATCACCGAGGACATCATAAATTTTGGAGCGATTAATCCCTGATTGCTCTGCAATGGCTGAGCCTGTACTTTCACCAATTTTCAGCAGGGAAATATAGGCTTTGGCCTGTAAATTGGTGAATCCAGTCGCAGAAATGTTGCTCAACAATTCAACAAGTTGCTCTTCTGTCATTGACATGCCCATCTGTCACCTATTTGGCGGGGATTAGGGAAGCGCCACATGATGTACAGAATTTGGCATCATCAGTGATGGCAGGTTCGCCGCAATAGGCGCATTCCATCCGTGGCGAAGATGGATGAGAAACAACAGGCGCAGGTTGACGGATCGGCTCTGCACTATTGTACGATACAATCTTTGTGTCATAATTGTAGGACAGAGGATATCCTTCCGCCATCAAATCTAGAATGGCCCTTTCTACATTTTTCTGCTCTGCATTCAGCATCTTCCGAAGAGGTTTGATTGGAATTTCCCTCTCGGTAGGAAGTATGGCAAGCAGATGTTTCTTCAATTCTTTTTTCTTATCGATGGTATAAACAGTGTAAAAGAAGGCAAAGCCAGATAAAAATATCAGAAAGACTAGTTCTGGGTTGGCAGGAAGATGACCCAACACAGAAAATGAAACAACCGAGGAAACAAGAAGAACAGCCCGTTCAGTCGGTGTTGCCTCTTCTAGGATGGCAGAAATCCACTCATTGCTGTTCTGTATTCCTTCCAGAATATTTTCTCCAAATATTTCGACCTTGCCCTTCCATACTATTGTCAAAACGGTCAATGAAAGTGAAAACAACAGAGTGGTGGGAACCAACTGAGCAACCAACAAGGCAGGATCAATCGACGTGTAGAACGGGCGCATACTGATAATCACGATCGAAAGGAACAGTGAAAGCGTCAATGCCACCAGATTGATTAGGATCAGCCCATGTACTTTTTCAGTGGGACGAGTGCTCATATTCATATAATAAACATGGTGTTATAAAAACTCTCGCAATTAGTTACCCCATAAAGGATAACACACTCTGCAAATGTTGAAACTTATTTCGAATCTGCGGAGTGCTGCTCATACAAACTCAACGCCTGAACCCATTCATCTGGTGTCAACGCTGGATCAGGAGAACCATTGAGCTTGAAGGCCTCGGTTCTCTCCAAACACGTTCCACATTCCAGACAAGGACGAGCTCCTCCAACATAGCAACTCCAGGTCAGATGCAACGGGGCGTTCAGACGTAACCCAATCGAGGTCACTTCAGCTTTGGTGATGTGCTGGAACGGGGCCAACAAATTCACTGGAGTCCAGAGATTGGCCAAATACATAGCCTTGTCCATTGCTTCGATAAATTCTGGACGACAATCAGGATACACACTGTAGTCACTTGAATGGGCAGCATATGCAACATACCTTGCACCTACTGTCACTGCCCGTCCAACTGCGATGGAGAGCATTATCGCATTCCTGTTGGGGACAATTGTGGCCCTTTGACTTTCTTTGTCATACATTTCTTTTGGAACCTCTTCATCGCCAGTCAAAGCACCCTTTGCCAAGATTGCACGGAGGGATTTCAGATCGACAATCGAATGAGGAACCGACTTTCCTGCATAATTGCCGAATTCCTTTACAATTTTTTCAGCAGCCTCAATTTCCTTCACATGACGTTGACCATAGTCAAAAGTCAGAATTTCTATGACATCAAAGCCTTCTGAAACCAGATGCCACAACATGCTCGTAGAATCCAATCCACCACTGACTATGGCCACAGTACTTTTTTCCATTGACTAACATTGAATTGCACAAGATAAAGGCTTTCTGTTGACTTACAAAAAGTCATCCAGTGTGCTCCTTGGCTTAAACCCGTCTACGAAGAACCCTCTTTTCTGAATCAGTCTATGAAGGGCCTGTGCATCTTTGCTTCCGTTCCCTGAGAACCGATTGTTGACAAAAACAAACGCGGTCTCACCTTTAAGGTTGCAAAGGGAATCTGCCAACATTGACAATTCTTTTTCTTTGTTCAGTCGCTTAATTCCCAACAGATGATCAGGCATTTCTTTTCGAGAGCCAAGTATTCTATAATATTGCAGCCTTTGGTCGTCCACAATTTTTGAGGGAATGTGCATCTTGGTGCTTTGAGCTATGAAAACCGAGTTGCTAGTGGATGTAAAATCCTTTGCCTGTGTAATCCACGACTTGTGCCGAAATTCCAAAAACAAAAGGCAGTCAACCATGTCCTGTGCTGTGGAAAGCAGTTTTTCCAATTGTCGAGCATGGTCAGCAGTTGCTTTGAAACTGAAAGGAAATTGGAATAGAAGCCCGTGCAACTTTTCAAACCTTTGCATGGCTGTCATGAATTCAACCAAACGTTCAATTCGTTTTGAAAGTGGGTCGTCTGAATGGGTAACTTCCCTATTCATCTTTGCGAAAAAGTGAAAGTCTGAAACAGGACTTCTGTCCCACTTCTCAATCATTTGGAATGAGGGGATTTGATAATATGTCGAGTTTATTTCAACAACCGACGATTGCGTGGAATAGAAGGACAACTGGTCGGAAACTCCTTTTGGGTAGAAAGAACCCTTCCAAAACCCGTAGCTCCATCCAGTAGTCCCGATGTAATATTCCATAATCACCCACCATGCAAAACAGGAACGATTTTCACAACCAAATCCTCTTGGGCATCAAATGCACTGTCAAGAAGACCTAGGCTCCGAAGCTCAGCATTTCCTGCGATGTACAGAATCCCCGCCTTCCCTTTCGTTCCGTCCAAGCAAGTTTCTCTGAGCTGAGGAGCAGAAGACAGTGCTACATGGATCAGTTCACCCAATGACCTATTGTCATCGGGAGAAACAACAAGTTCATAGAATTTTGGGTCATCCTCACCTCGTAAAGATCGGTGAATTTCAACAGTCAATTTGCCCACACCAATAGTGCTCCGTCCCACCTAATGAATTTTGGCACAGGTTCAGAATCGATGGCTATCTTTCACAACCTTTTTGGCGAAAGCCCCAAAACAAGGTCTGTGAACAATAAGGAAAGATTTGAAATATTGGAAGAAAGAAACCGACTCGCAGAACTAGGCGGAGGAGAGAAACGGATACAGGCTCAGCA
>JALUTL010000445.1 GCA_027016475.1 Candidatus Heimdallarchaeota archaeon | reverse complement strand
GGGCCTTACATAGACAATGTCAAGGATGTTGTTAAAGATCCCATTACCCAAGACCTTTGAGGAAAAAATAACGGCTTCTTCTTTCAAGCAGTCGATGTTTTCGTCGTTTCTATCTGTCCCATCAACCATGGGGCGGATTTGCAGGATCTTGAACTTGTGATGTTTTTCTTTTTCATAATCTAGCAAGACAGCGAATTCAATTTCCACCGGAGCTGCAAAGGCCTGGCGACTCAAATCGAGGAGGTCATTAATGATCCCCGTCAAAGGAAATCGTTCGTGCTTAAGAATCGGGGCGAAGGTGAGAACCGGCACGCCAGGAGACTTTATAGAATCCAGCAAGCGGTCGTTTTGATAATCGTACTTGCTAGCTAACCACGCTAGAGACCCATCTTTTTGGGCTACAGTGATAGAAAGAAGCTCGAGGGTTGCGTTCTCTCCTTTCAGCAAATTCACATTGGGTTTGCTCAGATCTAGAGCAAAGAATTCTTTCTGAGTAGCATCAAGAGCCATTTTCGGAGTAGAAGCTTGGGGGAGTAACTTAGGGTATCTTGGTGAAAACGAGAGCACTTGTCCTCCTTCAACAATCATTGCTCCGAGTCCGAGAGCAACAGTGACAATCCCATCTTCTGGCTTCATGTAACTAATAGGATAGTAATTGATGCTTTGGGCGACACCAGAAAAGTCAGGGTAATAGCGATTTTCGTGTTTTTTGCCTACGACTTTTTGAATTACTATTGCCATTTTTTCTACTTCTACTTGCTGGCCAATGGTTTTGATATAGCTTTTTGCTAATTTAGTGTAAATTGATGCGTAAACAAGCTTAATCGCTTCTTCCAAATGTCTTAGGCGAGTATCGAGGTCAGGGTGGTTGTTGGGTAGCATGTAAGTGGTATAGATCCCTGCAAAGGGTTGAAATTGTGAGTCCTCTAAGAGACTTGAAGATCGAACTGCAATTGGGGTGTCTATCTTGTGCAAAACCAATGTCAGGGCATCTCTAAGTTCAGATGGCAGAGGCCGAGAAACAAATAGCTCACGAAGCTCATCGTCGCTGATATCGTCCTTCAGTGCAACTTCAATGAGATTATTCTCTTCCATAAACTTATCAAAATATTCAGTTGATATCACAATAGTCTGAGGAATGCAGATCTCAACATTTGGATATTTTTCCTTGAAATCTTGGTTTGCCAAGAGTATCGTTATGAAGGCAAGACCTCTGCCCTTTCCCCCAAGAGATCCTCGCCCTAGCCTTGTGAATAATGCATGACTATCAAACCCTTCTTTGGAGAAATCAGCAATTACTCCTTGATAACGCTTTTTGGCGCTCTCTTCGAAGACCCGTAGGAGAAATGCACGAAGTTCATCCGCGTCTTTGAAATCAGTAACTTTTACGGGCCTTATGCTGTAGGCTAATTCATAATCTCCCTTTGCAAAGAGCCAGCTTGAAAAGTGATTCTGACTTCCATGAAAATACAAACTTTCCCCAGGAACGGTTCTTATGAGTTCGATCAGTTCGTCCTTGGTTTCTGCAGTAGCGATGACTTCTCCATTTGGCATTCTGAAAACAAAGCTTCCCAGACCAAGGTTCTCTTGGATGAACGCTCTGAGTTGATAAAGTAAGTGTTGTGAACGTTTATGCAAGAATTTCACACCAAGTTCTTTGGCAATAGTCTCATTTTTTCGATCGGAGGATTGAATTAGGATTGGCAAATATGGGTTCTTCTGATGAAGTTCCCTAACCAGAGAAAAACCAGCTTGGGAATCTTTCTTGCCATGGTAGGGAAAGCCAACATCAGAAATAACACCTAAGAGGAAGTCTTGATATTTCTCAACGTATTCCATCGCTTGCTCATAACTTGTCGCGAGCAGGATTTTTGGCCGAATTCGCATCCGGAGAAGCTTCTCGGCTTGATTAACCCCTTCTGCAACAAGTCGTTGAGTTTCTCTCATGACTTCCTTATACATTAATGGGAGAAACATGGAATAGTACATGGGAGTGTCTTCGATCAGAATTATCACTCTTACAAAACCTAGTTCAACATCATGTTGCACATTCTTAAGATCTTCAATTATTTTGATAATAGCGAGGAAAATGGCTGAATCCCCATTCCAGACGAATAGAAAGTCAATTCCTCTTTGTTGTTCTTGAGGGGGTAGCCTTTCCAGCTCTGCAGCGCTAGCCAAC
>JALUTL010000444.1 GCA_027016475.1 Candidatus Heimdallarchaeota archaeon | reverse complement strand
CATGATATCTCGAATTTTTTGCAATTCCCGGATCAAAAGCTTGAACCATAATTCATAGACTTGGTGGACTATGATGAAATTGAGCTCATCTGTTGAAAGATCCTGATCTGAATTTTCCAAACCATTCTGCAAAGTCAGAAGTTCAGGAACTTGGAGATAAGACCAGTATGTAGGAGGTGCATTTTGATCTTTGGTGTCCGTTTTTGGGGTGTGATCACCATACATCTGCATGTTTTGGGTAAAAATACCATTATTAAACCTTCTCTCCGTTGGAACAAAGAATTTGTGAGAGATAAACTCTTTTAAACTTATATAGAAATTGAGAATTGATGGGAAAAGATCATTTTCGCTATGACCATCAAGAGCAACTTGTCAAAATGCTGAAATCAAGAGGAAATCGTCTTCTGAACCTTATGGCCAAAGCTGACAAACTTCGGGCGGATCAAGTAGGTGATGTAGTTACATTTATCCGCAACCAAAACATCAACTTTAGCAACATATGCTATGTCGGCTGCAAATTTTGTGCGTTTGCTGCACATGAAGGATCACAGCATGCATACAGGATGAGCGACGATGAACTAGCCATATTTGCAAAGCTAGCAAATGAAAGGCAGGTTTCAGAAATTTGTTCGACCGCGGGTATTGATCCGAAAAGCTCATTGGAAACTTATAAACATGTTTTGACCGTTTTCGTGAGAGAAGCACCTGATGTACATGTCCATGCGTTTTCACCATTTGAAATTTTTTATTTGGCAAACAAAGAAGGGCAAACCTATGAATCCATAATTGATGAGTTAATGAGGGCGGGATTGAAAACACTTTGTGGGACAGCAGCGGAAATTTTGGTTGATGAAATTAGAGATATCATCTGTCCAGGAAAGATGACCGTCGACCAATGGATCGAAGTGATTACAATTGCACATGAAAAAGGGTTACGATCTACTTCGACGGTTATGTATGGACATGTGGAATCTGTTGAGGACATTGCAAAACATATGCAGATTTTGCGAGGCATACAGGAAGAAACGGGAGGTTTTACAGAATTTATTCCTTTGCCGTTCATTCATACCAATACACGACTTTTCAAGTCCGGCAGAGCAAGGGCAGGATCTACAGGAATGGAAGATATAGCGCTTCTGGCCACTTCCAGAATCTATTTTGGAGACATTATTCCAAATATCCAATCCTCATGGGTCAAAACAGGAATGAAATTTGCAACGTTTGCACTTCTAGCAGGAGTAAATGATTTGGGTGGAACATTGTTTGAGGAACGGATTTCTCGTTTTGCAGGCGCTAGCCATGGCGTCTACCAACCAGAAAGCGAATTTGTTAGGTTCATATTGGACAGTGGGCGTATACCGGCCAGAAGAGATACCTTGTATAATATAATTGAAACATATTCAGAGCAACCAAATCAAGAATTTATTCAATTGGTTTGAGGTTCCATTATTGATGTACCTTAACTTGAAAGGATTACTACATAAGCCATGGACATAAAAATAAGAGAGATTCCTGTCCATTTAAGTAAGCCATAGTTTGCAGTTCCTACAACAAATTCAAAGATAAATGGAACAACAGCCTGGAGAAGGAGGAGTACAGATGCTTCGTTGGCAGGGATAGTTTGCAAAGCCTTGAAATATGTAAAAAAGGCCAAAATCGTTGAAATCAATGCCAAAGCTGAAATCCAACCCCATCCTCTTGCGTTTGGAAGGTACAGAGGTTCAAAAACAAGTGCCGGGATGAAAGACAATAAGGCGATAATTGAAAGCACGACATAGAACAAAGCAAACACATCTATGTCCGGCTTTTCAACCATTGTAAGTCGTGAAGTAAGGACAATGTAAAATGCATAGGCAAAAGCAGAACCTACTAAAAGGAGGATTGACAGTTGGGATGATGAGTGGAGATTAAGGTTTTTCAAATTTCCTCCAGTTTGGATCAGGCCTACTCCAAAAAGGCTTACGATTGCACCAAGCATATGATAAAGCTCAAACTTTGTCGCCAGCATCAATGCTGACAAAAAAGGGACAATGATCAAAAAGCAAAGAGAAATCAAGGTGGATATTGCTGCGGAAGCACCCAAAGATTGAGCCAAATATTGGAAAATCAACCCAAGTGACTCAGATATTGCAATTCCCCATACCAATTTGTTTCGGAACAATTCCAGAATCTCCTTCCTTCTGAATGCAAGCATAAATGGAGTAAGGCATAGTATTGCCAATGAAAACCTAAAGAACAGGAAGTAATAGGGAGTTACGTCCTTTAGCCCTTGCTCAATAAATATTGTTGAAACTCCCCAACTCAGAACAGTAATTCCCATGAAGAAATAACCGAATGATTTTCCATTATCCACCCATAGTATCAATTTTAATTCGTTTTCAATATTTTGTTGGGGGTAACTGAGGGGAATCAATCATTGTAAAATGTTTATTAAGTCAAAATTGGAAAAAAAAAATAGGTGATAGGTGGCGCATATTGGACATCGATTTGATTTTGAATGTATTCAGGAAGGGTAAGGCTGAAGAACAGTCAGGAAACCTTAAAGAAGCCAAAACACTGTATTTGGATGCCGCGACTTATGCAGTCCAACTTGCAAAGGTTTCCTTTGGTGAGGAACAGACTAGACTTGAAAATATTGCTCGAATGTTGATTGACCATGCTAAGGTCATTAAACAGAGACTTGATCAAACTAAAACTGGAGCATCATATGGCGCAAATTCACTTGCCCATGAAGAAGAACCATCTGGAGAAGACTTCCCATTGCCACCTTCTGAAACAAATGAAGAAGAAACAGACCACGTCACCTTGGTCGAAAATAATGATAAAGGATACTTGAAGCAGATCCTTCTGCTCACAAATGGAGGATCACCGATATTTTCATTTGATTATACAAGTGATGACTCCTCTCAACAAGGGTTCAACGAAATATTGTTTTCGGGTGCCATTACTGCGGTCTTATCAATTATGAAGGAAACACTTCATAACAGTGTTAGAGGAATAGAATTGGATGGGGAAAAATTATATGTCAAAGAAGGTGAAGAGCTAATTTTTGTAGGTATCTCGCAAAAGAGTATCCAAAATTTTGATGAACGCGTAAGCGCATTTCTCCAAGAATTTCAGAACATACACCATGACGGATTGGAACAGGCAAAAAAGACTGGTCAATTGATTGAGCCAGACGAAAAAACCATCAAGATTTTGGAAGCCTTGAATGGAATCAATTGAGACTTAAATTCAAAAGGCATCATTTTGACTGATTAAGACCCCTTTTAAATCAAATTAATTCATATTGCAATATGGATTTCAAAACATTCCTAAAGTATGCTGTTGAGACTGAACATGGATTTATCACAGAACTCATCGAGCAAATCAAACCTGAAGAACTGGATCTTCAGATTGCTGAAGATGTCACCATCAGGGACAGATTGCAACATATGTCGAAAGCTGAATTTGCAATGGCATCGATGTTGATTCCGATTGAAGGAAGCTTTGCGGGGAAGTTTGAAACTCTTGATGAAATCAAATCATCATTCGAGAGATCAAAGGAACAACACCTGAAATTGCTAGATCAATTGCAAGCTGAAGAATTAGAAAAAGTCTATGTTTCAAAAAACACTGGAAAGGAATATTCTTGGAAATTTTTGCTTTATCATTTTCTAGAGCATCTTTCCACACATAGAGGTCAGATTGCTATGAAGCTGAGAGAACATAGAAACAGGAGCAATTAACCAAAGCTTAAATCGTGAAGTCGTTTCATAAATATGTGGAAAAAGTTGTTGCTGTAATCCCAGCCAGAAATGAAGAAAAATTTCTTCCTAAAACATTAGAAGCATTGATTCATCAAACCTATCCTATAGAGAAAATCATTGTGGTTAATGATGGTTCTACAGACAATACAAAGCAAGTTGCGGAGCAATTTGATAGGACAATTGTTATAGATAGGCCTGACAGAGGTTATGATGCAGTAGGAAAATCAGTAATTGCGGAGACATTCAATACAGGTTTTCAAGTGGCAGAGCAATCTGTTCCTGATTATAAATATCTTTTAATTGTAGGCGCTGATTCAATTCTTCCCCAAAATTACGTAGAAAGAGCCATTCAAGCTTTTCAAGAAAATCCAACTTTAGTGATTACTTCTGGAGTGGTGAAACAGGAAATGAAAAGGGTAGGAGCAAATCCTAGTGTAAGAGGAACCAGAATTATCAGAAAATCTTTTTGGACTACAATTGGAGCCCGGTATCCTGTAAAAGTGGGGTGGGAAACCTATCCATTATTTAAAGCAGATATGTTGGGGTTCGAAGTCTATCCACTTGTTGATTTGGAGGTAATCACCCAACGCCCAACAGGGAAGCGAACAGATTATTATGCTTATGGCATGGCAATGAGAGCATTAGGATATCATTGGATGGTTGCAGTAGGTCGTTCATTGGTTAAAAAAAATCCAAAAACAATTTTTCAGATGATTATGGGCTATATCTTTGGCAAGGATCGATATGAAGAAGAACTGAGAAAATTTGTCAAAAACAAGCAGAAAAGAAGAATCAGAAGGATTTTATTCAGGTTCTGAATTGTATCACACTTTACATGCAACAACAGATTAATAGCCTTCAATATATATTAAGAAATAAGATTTATGAATCTTCAGCGTCGTCCACAGAATGTTGATCAAAAGGCTTTGTTTAGGCAGCTAGGGTTGTTGCAAGATGAGTTTCTTAGATCGAAAATTGTGGAGTTGCTTGAGGAAGATGAATATCTGAGGTTTGTTGCTTTCAACGATCCATCACCAAGGGTAAGGGAAGTAGCTGTCAAAAGACTAAAGGATCCAATTGCCTTGGAAAAATGCGCTTTGGAAGATCAATATTGGACTGTCAGATATTCGGCTGCGTGGAAAATTAAAAATGTGGAAGTGCTGAAGAAAATCATTGAAAATGACAAGGATGCAAGAGTGAGAAATGCAGCATTGGAAGGGATAACTTCTATCACAGATTTGCACAGGGTTGTCTTGAAGGATGAAGACCACTCAGTGAGAATGAAGGCAATAAATCGAATTGACAACCAAGAAATGCTTGAGGAGATAATTTTCAACTGTCCTGATGCTAAGGTCAGGGAAATTTGCGCTATCAAGATCGATTCACCTGATCTTCTAAAGAAAATTGTGAGGGAAGACAGAAACAATTGGGTAAGAGTGGCTGCGATAGAAAAAATTACTGATGATCAGTTTTTGATGCAGGTTGCAATGTACGATAGGGATGAAAATGTGCGAACCAAGGCAACGAAGAACATAAGTGATACAGATTCACTGATAGAGCTTATTCTTACATGTCCACATCAAGATGTTCTTTCCTGCGCCGTGAAGCGCTTGAGAGATGAAAATGATCTACTGAAGCTTAGAATGATGGGTAATCAAAACGTCCAAGAGTTGCTTTTGGATAGGTTAAAGGAGTTGGGGTTCCACAGAACCTAAATTTTGTATTCTTTTCTGTTCATTATCTGCCTGATGGTGAGTGACCCAGTTTCAAGATCAAATATTATGGTTCGACCAAAATTTTCACCGACATCCTGTGCCACAAGCTGGATTCCTTCTTTTTTCAAAATTTCGATGACAGCCTCTATATTTCTCCGACCGATATCCATTACCCCACCAACAGAATTGGTTTCGAACATTTTTGCTCCTCCAGCAATTTTTGCGATAATGTTGGCCCTGTTAGCACCCTTCAGTTCCATTCTTCTCAATGCTTCAGGAATTGCCTTTGTTGCAAATTTGCCAGGTTCATGCACTCCTACATTAGTTTCATCTGGAAGAAGCACATGAGCAAGAGCCCCTACCTTGTTAATTTTATCATAAAGTACAACACCAACACAACTTCCCAAAGCTAAGGCTTGTAATTTCATTGGTGATTTTCCGACTTGTATTTCGCCGATTTTCGCAGTCAGTACTTCAGACATCAGACCATAGCCTCCCAGTTTTCTCCGTATAATGTGGTCATCAACGCATTCATTGCTTTGGAATCTGGCAGCAGCAAAATATCCCCTTTAATTTTTTCCTGATCCGTGAACACATCTACTTCAACAAGGATGAATTCTTTTAGAAAGCTTGGATCTTGAGTAACCAATTCATCAGTCAATGCTCCGACCATATCTATCGCAAGGCTAGGTGCATGAGGGAACCAACGTGATTCCGTGAAACTGTTGATCGCTGTAATTGTATGGATCAGAAGAATGTTGCCTGTCTCAAGGAGGATAGATTTAGCGAAATCGTCTAATTCTTCCAAATTCCTCGGAACTGAACCTGAAATCAAAGCCTGCAACAATTGGTGGACGGAATTGTAATCAAAGATAAGAAGCAAATTTAATTGTCCATTTTCATCTTCAGACGTTTCCTGATAGATTCCTGCGACGACATCTTCTGGAGAGGTGGAAAGGTATTCACTAACTTCCTCAATTTTTACAAACCGAACACGAGGAATGCTCATGTCAACCCTTCGGTTCAATAATTGGGACAATGCTGTTGCTGCATGTCCTACACCAATATTGCTTAGCTCTTGGAGTGCCTCTATTTTGGGATCAAAATTTTTGAACAGGTCGTCGTCATTTGGAATATTCAGATCCATCTAAGCGCTATTCAGTTTTCATATGATAAAAATTAACTGTTATGTAAGGGCGAAATGTGAAATTCAGGTAGCTTTTTTATCTCAGTTGTGAAGGATTTCGTTGCCCAAAGTGATATAAAATCCATCTAGAGATGGTCAGATAAGTCAATTACATTATCAGCTTTCCAGGAGGAGAAAAATCGAAACGGATATTGAACTTTTCTGCATATTTACAGTTTGCTTCAAGCCCATTACTTATTCTCTGACCAAAAAGCCATCTGTCAGCTTCTTTCCAATCATAAATTTCCGCATAGAACTGCACTGCTTCCTTGATTTTTTCGTAGGTGTCTGTCACATCTATGTACCTGATAGGAAGATTGACAATTGATTCATAATATGAAAGAAATTTCACATCTTTTCTGTGTGGTTCTTGGTTTACAATATTTCTTATTCTTGCAAATTTTATTGCCTCCAGTGCGAGATACCCAGTGTTTTTGTGATCGCTGTGAGAGTTAAATAAACCCCAAGAAATAATTGCATCGGGTTTGGGTTCGGCATAAACTTTTCCCACTTGAACCCGTTGT
>JALUTL010000443.1 GCA_027016475.1 Candidatus Heimdallarchaeota archaeon | reverse complement strand
GTCATCTAGTTGTCTAACATTTCCACCATTTCAGAAAAAGCTTCAAATAGTTTTGTTAATTATTTTAGTTTGCTAAGGAGGAATTACTATAGCACTCGCGTTCATCTTGATTAACACGGAAGTTTCGGCAGAAGATGCTGTCGTAGAGCAATTAAGAAAATTACCTGAAGTAAAGGATGTAGACCTTGTCTATGGAATCTACGACATCATTGCAAAAGTTGAGGCACCAGATCTCAAGGCCATAAGAGAAGGGGTTACTGAAAAGATTCGAAATATTCCGGGAATAAGAAAAACGATGACTATGATTGCAGCTGACGAATAGAAGTCAAATTCTGCAAATCATTACGTAATGCTAAAATTCTCGATCAGTCGCCGAACTTTATGCCTTGGGCGAGAGGAAGTTCATCTCCCCAATTGATAGTGTTTGTCTGTCTTCTCATATAGGCCTTCCAAGAATCAGAACCAGCTTCTCTACCTCCGCCAGTATCCTTTTCGCCACCAAATGCGCCACCAATCTCGGCTCCTGAAGTGCCAATGTTCACGTTTGCAATTCCACAATCGCTTCCTATTTCCGAGAGGAACCTTTCTGAATATTTGACTGAGTTGGTGAAGATGGCAGATGAAAGACCTTGCGGGACACCATTATGGAGTTCAATCGCTTCATCAATATCTTTGAATGTCATTATGTACAGCAAAGGTGCAAAAGTTTCATGGCAGACCATTTGTGTATTTCCGGGTACTTTTGCTATGGCAGGTGTGACATAGAACCCTGGTCTGTCTAATCTTTCGCCGCCATAGATTAGTTCACCGCCTTGTGAAGGAAGAGCGTCGATTGCTGCCTTCATGTCCCTTATTGCGGATTCATTAACAACTGGTCCCATCAGCGTGGATTCGTCCAAGGGATTCCCAATTCTCACCTGCTTGTAAGCATCTACAAGCCTTCGTATTAATTCGTCTGCAATGCTTTCATGAGCGATGATACGGCGGGTAGTCGTGCACCTTTGTCCTGCTGTTCCTACTGCACCGAAGAGGATCGCCCGAATCGCCAGATCCAAGTTGGCATCCTCCATCACGACTATGGCATTGTTTCCTCCCAATTCAAGAATAGTTCTTCCCAACCTCTTTGCTACGGCTTCTGCAACTTGAATACCCATCCGTGTTGAGCCTGTTGCAGAAATTAGAGGAATCCGTCTGTCATTGGTCATTCGTTCACCGATAACGGATCCCTTTCCAATGCATATGTTGAATATTCCTTCCAATCCATGCCTCTTCATTACACGGTTTGCAATATGCTGAACGGCAATGGCGCATAGAGGAGTCTGGGAGGACGGTTTCCATATCATTGGATCACCGCAAACAGCAGCAATCATTGCATTCCAAGACCAAACTGCGACAGGGAAATTGAAAGCAGTTATGATACCAATTACTCCCAAAGGATGCCATTGCTCATACATTTTGTGCATTGGTCGTTCGGATTTCATTGTTACCCCATAAAGTTGTCTTGAAAGTCCCACAGCAAAATCCGCAATGTCAATGGCCTCTTGAACTTCACCATATCCTTCGGCAACGATCTTGCCCATTTCAAGAGTAATCAACTTCCCTAATGCTTCCTTGTGTTTTCTTAATTCCTCTCCAAAATCACGTACAACTAATCCTCTTTTTGGCGCCGGCATCATCCTCCATGTCTTGAAAGCCTCCGTGGCTTTTTCCACAATGGTTTCATAGTCTTGCTCATTTGCCAATGCAACTTTCGCTATGACAGAACCATCTATTGGCGTGACTGATTCCAATATTTCACGCCCTTCCATTGGCATCCATCCATCTTCGCCGTAACAAGCGCCAGAGTTTAGTTCTTTTATTCCCAATTCCTTGAGGAATGGGTATTTTTCAAACACTTCAGAACTCATGTTTCTAGAAATTTCCTTCTATTTTTATATCCATGCTTGTACTAACAAACTTTTGTCATGGTCAATTTTTGATAGGGAACTAATTTTAATGATTTGTATACGTGCATTCACTTTTAATTATCTCGCCTCCAAAACCTTATTTGTCATAACGTACACATTATATTGTACAGGTCCAAAAGAACCATTGTTTGGATTTGGGATTGTATGGACAAGATAAAAAAAAAAAAAAAATAGTCCCAAAGGGATCATCCCGATGGGATAGCGGCGAAATCGTCTCG
>JALUTL010000442.1 GCA_027016475.1 Candidatus Heimdallarchaeota archaeon | reverse complement strand
CCGAATTTATGTTATTTTGCAATAATCTAATATTCAAAAGGTACAACCTGTGCTTGTTTGTTGGTAGGTTTTCCACCATACTTGAAAACTTGCTTATATATCGGGCTACATCTTTTCCCAGTTTGATAAAGCAGACCATTGTCCAATATACCGTATCAATCATCAAAAAGGGAGATTCTTCTTGATCAATGAAATTGATCGCATATGAAAAATCTCTTAATGATATCTCATAATTTCCTTTCAGATAATTGATTATGCCCCTTTGAAGAATAGTATAGGCCCTTGTAACATCGTCCCCTAAAAAATCACCTAAATAAGAAAATACGGTAAATTCGAACAAAGCAAGATCCAATTGTCCAAGTTTTGAATAAAACGTTTGCAAAGCTGTGGAGGCGAGATAGATTCCGTACTCATAGCCATGAAGCTTGCATTCAATCACTGTTTCATCCAATTTTTTTTTTGCTACCCTAAAATCACCAATTGCAATCAATGCATATGTTGAGTAGATTTGTGCTTTCAACTTTGTGTGTATGTTTCCTTGACAGACAGAAAGATTTCCCAAATCTTTGTAATGCTTCAGAGAATGATTGAAGTTGCCCACAATAAAATTTCCAAAAGCAAGACTCTCAAGGCAAAGTCTATGTAGCAATCCATTTGATAATACATCATCTTCTTGTAATATGGTTTCCATTTTCTTGAGTCCTCCACTAATATCCTGATTGGAATGAATGCTAATTATACTATCTAGCACGTCGAAATAGTTCAATAGATGTTCATTTCTCATGACAAGTTTGGACAGGTCTGATAACAGCAACCTTGCCTTATTAAATTTCCTTTGATTAATAGACAGAATAATTGAGAGTACTAAATAAGTTTCTTGGAATTTTGCATTGTCTCCGAATTTATCATCAATAGTACTAAGTTCAATCTCTGCATTTTTGAAAAAACCTTCTTCAATATTCACATATACCTCCAGAAGCTCCTTAATTGTATCGTTGCTTGAGTTTTCTGCCAATGCTTTGATTTCTGTTAAATTTTTTATAGAAAGATTATGTAGCAAAACTCTGTCTAATAAAAATATTAACAATATTATTTAAGCTTTAGCTATTTTTAATCAAGTAACATTGCTCTAAAGATTTACTTTTTTATTGAAAAGTTGTAATACTTTTAATCTACCTTTGTAATATAATTCTTGATATAGAGAAATGATTTTAATCTGTTAGGCAAAGCAAAAACTACTGCCAAAACTTTGCTAACGAGAGCAATCAGAGGACCAGTCAATTGTAGCAAAATGTTCTGGATTTGAATTCCATGAAGAAAGACAACAGTTCCACTAAATATAATGCTCCGGCAAGAAGGAGTCCCTTCCAATGAGAATGCGCATAATTTGTGAGAAATCGGAAAAGTTTATTCATCAATGGGTATTCGTTCATTTTTCCTATTTAAACAATTCATTATGGATCAGAATTTACAACTGGTATTGGATTCATTAATTGATACCCAAATAAAACCCGATTAAATCCCCAATATAATTAGGAGAGTAGGCGATATTATGTAGCAATAAAGAATTATGGAGCAAGAAATAGTGAATGCCAACAACAGTATTTTCACAGTTGATGTCGGTGCAGGTAGCACGATTTCCCACAACAAGGTAATGCAGACCAAGAGGATTGCAGCAATTGAGCCGATGGTTGCTCCATTCAAAAAACGAGAAAACCTTCCAGAGTTTCTTAATGATTTCATGTTGAGATTAAGGATGACGACGAAGAAAAACAACGGTAGCAATATGCCAGTACTGGCAACAACTGCATCTATCCAATGAAGGTGATATAAACAGCACAAGAACTGGTGTTACCAGTCCAACAGAGATTGCATCAAGAAGTTGCTCTGTTGTAATCCATCCATAATCTCTTACAGCACCCTGTTCACGAAATGCAACGTGAACTCCAAAAAGAACACTCCTCACATAGTAAAAAAACCAAAAGATCTGAAAAATCTTAAAACTGCTGAGTGCAAGAATATAAGCCGAGATTCCGACTCCAAGCCAAAAACTAAAGCCAAGTACTACATTTCTGTAATGTATCGTGCGCTGATCAAATTTGCCTTTTCTAGTTTCCTCGTCTCTAAAAAAAGGATGATTACGCCAGAGACCAAGATTAAGAAAAAGGGATTTGATAGGATTACCTAGTT
>JALUTL010000441.1 GCA_027016475.1 Candidatus Heimdallarchaeota archaeon | reverse complement strand
TTGCAACTGAACGCAATGCATGAACAAGAGTGGAGATTGTAGTTGCAGCCTTGTCGGGTTCACTTTTTATTGTTTCCCAAGGTTTGCTTTCTTGGAAGTAACGGTTTATTTCACTCAAAAATTGTCTTATTGCCTTCAAAGGCTTTTGGAATTCAATCTGATCGAAAGTGTTTTCATATTCCGAAATCGTGTTTTCCAATGCCTTCCATAATTGCTCCTCCAACTTGCCAGAAGCAACAGGAGCAGGTACTTTTCCATCAAAATGTTTGGTTGTAAATGCAACAGCCCTGCTAAGTAGATTTCCATAAAGGTTATTGAGATCATTGTTGACAGCCTCTTGGAACTTTTCCCAAATGAAATCCGTATCCTGCCTTTCAGGGGCGATCAGCGTTAGGTAGTATCTCCAATAATCGGCAGGATAGAGTTCCAATGCCTGATCAGTAAAAATCCCTCGTTGTTGAGATGTTGAAAATTTTCCACCTTCATAAGTCAACCATTGAAATCCCTTTACATGTTTTGGAAGAATGTACCCCAGATCCGAGCCAATCAAAGAGCTAGGGAATGTAACAGTATGAAATGGAACATTGTCAATCCCCATGAACTGAATCAATGTTGTTTGTGGATTTTTCCAATATTCAAGCCATTTGTCTGGTTCGCCTATTATTTTTGCCCACTTCTTTGTTATCGATATATATCCAATTGGTGCATCAAACCAGACATAAAATACAACATTTTCATAACCCTTTAGAGGTACTGGAATTCCCCATTCAAGGTTTCTGGTTATGGCTCGGGGTTTAAGACCTTCTTTTAGCCATTTTTTGGCAATAGATTTCGTAGTCAATGGCCAGTGATCCTGCTGGTTAATCCACTCTTCAACTTTGGGCTGGATTTTTGGGAGGTCAATGTATAGATGCTTCGCTTTGCGCCGCTCTATGTTTGTAGATCCAGAAATGGATGATCTGGGGTTAATAAGATCTGTTGGATTAAGCAAAGTGGAACAGTTTTCACATTGATCTCCCCGTGCATATTCATAGTTGCAGAGTGGACAGGTTCCGATGACATACCTATCCGGGAGGAACCTTTTGTCATCAATGGAATAAAGTTGTTCAGTCTCTTTTTCGATAATATATCCATTGTTGTATAGGGCCAAAAATATTTCTTGGGTAATCTCATGGTTTTCAATATCGGAGGTTCTTCCAAAATAGTCATATGAAAGACCGAATTCTTCATAGATTTTCTTTTGGATCAAATACTGCTTGTCACAATATTCCTTTACTGGAATTCCCTCCTCCAATGCAGCAATTTCAGCAGGAGTGCCATGTTCATCCGTTCCACAGATCGCTACCACGTCTTTTCCTTTGAGCCGGAGGTACCGAGCATAGATGTCAGCAGGAAGCAATGATCCAATCAAGTTCCCTATATGTTTGACACCATTGATATAGGGCAGTGCGCTAGTTACAATATACTTTTCAGTCATATTTTAGTCACCTCTTGTAAAATATGATGTCCACTCCCAGATAAAGAAAGCAGAGCATCAAAAATTATAATTATGTCACCTATGGGTATAACTCTAAAAATGCCGATGGTGGCTCTATTGTTGGGCAACCATTTCGCAATTCCCCATAGGTTTCACCTATAGAACCCATGAGTTTCTTAGTATAAAAAATTTGTTATGGAATATTCACTACTGGGCTTTCATATCAACTGTAACGGCACAAGGACAAATCATAATTTTCTGGTCAGTAACAATTTAATTTCAACACACTGATGGAAGTTGGATATCTCATTCAAGGGATGGGTTGAGACACCAAAAATCGATTATTAAAACCAAAAAGTGAAAGTAAACAAATTTTGAATTGTAAAAAAAGTCTAGACAAAGGCAAACATTTTTTTCAGGTAAGCAAAACTAAACACATGGAGTCACAACAATTAGCACCTATCAAAAAGAAGGGCAATTTTGACTTGGAAACATTGGCCTCCATGCCAACGTTCTATTTTCCCACATTGAACCATAAAGGTGACAAACTGGCATTTTATTGGGATAAAACTGGGAGAATGGAACTTTATGTGATGGATTTGGATACCAAAGACATTAAACAAGTATCAAATAGAGAAGTGCCAAAAACATTAAGGGCAGGGTTCATTTGGTCAAGGGATGACAAGGAGATTCTTTTTGCCAAAGACAAAGATGGAAATGAGAAACACGATATCCATGTTATAAACGTTGAAAATGGAAATGTAAGGCATTTGACTGAAACACCTGAATTCCAAGAATATATAATTGATTCCTCACCTGATGGAAAATGGTATACCATGCTTAGTACAAGGCATGGACAACTAAACTTGTTCCGAATTTCTTCAGATGGACAGACTGTTGAACAGATTACAGCACATGAAAACCCTGTTTGGGGAGGAGATATTTCCCCAGACGGAAAATATGTCGCATATACCACCAATGAAGAAAACAACATGAAAAACAATGACATTTACTTAGCTACGTTTGACGGGACATCCACGGAGCGTGTCGTTCAAGTAAAAGTTGGAAGTAGTGATTCTTTTGCAGATTGGTCAGAAGATGGCAAATTTTTTGCATTCTCCACGGACGCACATGGAGTGTCACAACCAGCCATATACTATTTGGACACTAAGGAAATCAAATTTTTTGGTGATAAAACGCACGATCAATTTGCGGTTAAATTGAGCAAGAATGGTAAATTCCTTGTAGCATTGCAGGTAAAGGATGGTTCAATCTCCCCAGTGATTTATGATATTGAAACAGGAGATAAAAAGGAGTTGAAGTTTCCGAAAGGAATTGCAGCCGGATCCCAATTAAAAGATGACAGATATCTTTTCTTGACAATAAATACACCAAAATCACCATCTCTTCTGATAAAATATGATTTAGAGACTGAAGAAACTGAAAAGTTGTTGAATACAGACATGAAAGGAATCGATCCAGAGTTGTTTGTTGATGGAGAACATATATGGTATCCAAGCCTTGATGGCACTCAAATTCCAGCAATAGTTTACAAACCAAGAGATTTTGATCCATCTAAAAAATATGCAGCAATAGTCATGCCCCATGGTGGTCCAACAGGACAATATTTCCTCAATTTTAGTATGATGGCGCAATATTTGACTGATTTGGGATACGTTGTCATGTTGCCCAATGTGCGTGGGAGTACAGGATACGGGGTTGAGTTTAGGGATGCATGCATCAAGGATTGGGGAGGCAAAGACCATGAAGATTGGGTAGCTGGAAGGCAATATCTGATTGACAATTATAGTGTTCATCCAGAAAGAGTTGCAGTGTTTGGTGGAAGTTATGGAGGGTACGCAACACTGGTTTGTCTGACCAAATCTCCAGACCTGTGGGCAGCAGGATGTGCATGGGTTCCAGTTTCCCATCTCAAAAACATGTATGAAAAATCCATGCCCCATTTCAAGTACTTTTTGAGAGAACAGATGGGTGATCCTGTCAAAGATGCTGATCTATGGGAAGAGCGATCTCCTCTGAATTTTGTCGAAAATATCAAAGCACCACTATTGCTGGTTCATGGAACCAACGATCCAAGATGTCCAGTTACAGAATCTAGAAATGTCCGGGATCGATTGCTTGAACTTGGACGAAAGGAGGGATCTGATGGGGATTTTGAGTACGTGGAATATGAGGATGAAGGGCATGGTGCAATGAGTGACATCCAAGGAAGAATTCGATCTATGAAGCTATTCCAAGATTTTCTTTACAGAAGGTTGGTTGAAAGCAATTAATTGGATTTTGAAAATTGATTTAGAACAGTCGCTTAACCCATGACCAAGCCATTGTCAATGGATCATAAAATTTGTCAATTACACGCTCTTTCAATGGGATTATTCCATTATCAGTGATGGTTATATGTTCTGGACAGACTTCAGTGCAACACTTGGTGATGTTGCACATCATCACACCAAAATCATCCTTGACCTCCTTGAGTCGGTTATCTTCCTGATCCATAGGATGCATTTGGAGAGTGGCCAGTCGAATCATGAAACGAGGACCTGCAAATTGGCTTTTTTGATCATGTGTTCTTAGCACATGACAGACATTTTGACACAAATAGCATTCAATGCATTTGCGAAATTCCTGTATCCTGTCAACATGTTCCTGTTTCATAGTCAACTCTTTTAGTCCTGCCGGAGGTTTGAAAGGTTTGATTCTACGGTTAACCTCATAATTCCAACTGACATCAGTGACCAGATCCTTGATCACCGGAAAAGTCCGCATTGGACGAATTTCTATGACCTCATCCCCATCATAGTCAGACATTTTGGTCATGCACATCAATTTGGGTTGTCCATTTATCTCAGCAGAACATGACCCACATTTTCCTGCCTTGCAATTCCAACGGACAGCAAGGTCAGGGGCCTGTAAGGCCTGTACACGATGGACTAAATCAAGCACTACTTCAGTGTGGTCATACTCTACATCATATTCAACGATCTTCAGTCCAGTTTCAGGAGTTCCTCGTTGAATCCGGGCTTTGATTTTTCGGTCTATTGTGGCTCCAGAATAAACATCCACAGTAGGTTCTTCACTTGTGCTAGACATCATTTTGCCTCCTCAATTTCCTTGATTACCTCTTGGAGATAATCAGGCATCGACGGGTATTTCTCCTCTCTTACTGATGGCATTCCGTCTTCACCTTTGGTAATAACATACAATACATTGGTAAGGCTTTCATCTGTATTTGGAAAATCTTCGCGAGTATGTCCGCCTCTACTTTCTTTTCGGGCTAAAGCTCCTGCAGCAACAATCATGCTAACAGTTACCATGTTTTTGACATCCAATGCTTGGTGCCAAGATGCATTATACGCCCTGCTTTCTCCAGATGCCTTGACTTTTTCTGCACGAGCGGCCATCTCTTTCAGTTTTTCCAATGCAGTTTTTAGTCCCTCCTCTGTTCGAATAATTCCTACATAGTCCTCCATGAGTTCTTTCAGCTCATTATGGAGCAGATAGGGGTCTTCCGTATTGTCTTCGTCAAATGGTTTCAATGCATATGAAATTGCAGCCTTAAGTTCATCTTCCTTGATCTGCTTCATTTCAACCTCCTTTGCACGTTTAGCTGCATGGTCTCCAGCAAGCTTGCCAAACACCAATAGATCAGTCAAAGAGTTTCCTCCCAGTCTGTTGGCACCATGAAGCCCCGCAGCAGCTTCTCCTGCCGCAAATACACCTTTGATATTGGTTTCTTGTGTTTCACCGTCAACACGGATACCACCCATGACATAATGAGCAGTTGGACCAACTTCCATAGGTTCTTTCGTTATATCAAGTTTGGCCAGCTTCAGGAATTGGTGATGCATGCTCGGCAAGACTTTCTTGATTTCTTCAGGAGTACGGCGGGAAGCAATGTCAAGGAATGCACCGCCATGGGGAGAACCACGTCCAGCCTTAACTTCTGCCCGGATAGCCTTGGCGACGACATCACGAGTCAACAGTTCAGGAGGTCTCCTTGCATTTGGGTCACCCTTAAACCACCGTTCTGCCTCTTCTTCCGTTTCGGCATAGTCTACTTTGAACATTTCGGGGATGTAACGGAACATGAACCGTTCTCCTTTGTTGTTGAGAAGAATGCCTCCTTCGCCTCTGACACCCTCAGTTACAAGGATACCCTTAACTGAGTTTGGATAAACCATTCCAGTTGGATGAAATTGGACAAATTCCATGTCTGTTAGTTCAATACCAGCCCGATATGCAATTGATTCACCATCACCGGTCAGTTCCCAACTATTAGAGGTGACACGATAAACCTTTCCGAAACCACCAGTAGCCATTACGATTGATTTGGCACTGAAAGCGACCAACTCACCCGTCTGCCTATTGTAACCGAAAGCACCTTTTGCTTCACCATTTTCGACTATCAGTGATACAATGGTCGTCTCCATTTCTATTGTTACATTGTCAAAATGAATAACCTTGTCCTGCAATGTTCGAATCAATTCCAAACCAGTTCGATCACCTACATGGGCAAGTCGGGGATATTTATGCCCGCCAAAGTTTCTTTGGTTAATCTTGCCTTCTTCAGTCCTATCGAACACTGCCCCATACATTTCCAATTCTCGAATTCGATCAGGAGCTTCTTTTGCAAAAATTTCAACCATTTTCCAATTGTTGTGAAACTTTCCACCTTTCATCGTATCTCTGAAATGGACTTTCCAGTTGTCTCTGGAATCTGCATTACCTAAAGCGGCTGCTGCACCTCCTTCGGCCATGACAGTATGAGCTTTGCCAAGAAGGGATTTGGTTACAACTCCAACCTTTACACCAGCTTCTGCGGCGGAAATTGCAGCTCGAAGCCCTGCGCCTCCAGCACCGATAATCAAAACGTCATATGAAGCACGACGTACTTTGGACAATTCTTCATCAACATTATATTTCATTAGAACAACCACCTCATTTCAGTAATGGTGCCATTGGCTATGAGCTTGAAATAAATATCCACCAAAACTATAGTGACAAGAGATAACCAGAACCAAAGTCCGTGATATTTGTTCAATTTGGATATTTTTGACCAAAGCCAATAGCGAATGGTACCAGGTGTATTTGCAGCACCACCCATCAAATGACGGAAGGAGTGGCAACTAATAACATAGAGAGTAAGAAACAGCGCATCCAAAGCGCTCAGAATGGTTCCAACTCCAATTCCCCATGCCAAATGCCCATCAGAACCTCTGAACTGCATGGCCAAGACTGTATCGATCCAGTGGAAAATTGCAAGAAGGAATGCCAAATAGAAAAAGTACCTGTGCAAATGGACAATTACAAATGGTCCGAATCCATCTCCTTTGTATTTTCCTTTCCTCATTTGGAGGCCGTCCACTGCACAAGCAGGAGGACTAAAGAAAAAGCTTCTGTAAATTACTTTTCTGCCGTAGTAGCATGTTGCTCTGAAACCAAGAGGGGCCCAAAGGATAAAAATCGCTGGAGAAACCTTCCACTCACCAATAATAGGAAGATCAACAATCGGAGTATCAATCCCAAAAAAGAATTTCAAATCTGGGGAGAAGAAAGGACTGATATAATTTACTCCAGCAGCACTAGTTTCCCATTCTTGGATGTTTTGTTCCAATGGAACAAAAAAAGTGACATAGACGACATATATTGTAAAGAAAACAAAATAAGCCGCAATTGAAAACGGCTCAACC
>JALUTL010000440.1:6669-7193 GCA_027016475.1 Candidatus Heimdallarchaeota archaeon | reverse complement strand
TATTGGGGGTGATACCAGTAACAGATTGAAACTGTAAAAATCGATTTGCTTCGGCTTTTGCTGCCCCTGCCCGAATAAAACCCCCACCTATACTAATCCCCATAAAAAGAAGGAAAAACAGGGAGAAGGGCAAAAAGAAAGCAAAGTCACTAAATATGAAAGAGTTGAGGAAGATAAATCCGAAGGCAACAAACGCTATTACAGCTATTATATTCCCTTTAACTTCTCCATCCAGAACTGATGCATAGCATGGAACACAGTACACATGTGACGTAGTGTGAATGTGATGTGAACCGGATCCATGAGAATGCTTTTTATGGTGAACTTTCTTGTCAACAGGGCAAATAGGCCGTCTGCAACGTTCACAGGTATCAATCGCCATTGTGCCAGGATGATAGGCGCAGGAAACACTTTGCATGGTTTAATTACCACTAATTGCACATTTATATTTTTCCCTACGTCCAATGGGTTTTAGAGCAATTGCTTTCAGAACTTAAAGAGGCACCACCCAAACGATGTTGTAA
>JALUTL010000440.1:0-6659 GCA_027016475.1 Candidatus Heimdallarchaeota archaeon | reverse complement strand
CATTTTTCGAAAATTATTGTTGCAGATAACACAAGCGACAAGAGCAAAAAAGGAATTCAAAGCGGCCATCGAATTAGATTTTGATGCATTGAAGTTCCAAAAGTACGTGATGCGATGGAATTATCTAATCAGCAAAGACGTCATATGGGATATTTGTCTGTATATCCCCTAACTTGTGCTCGCTCTTCTGTGAAATATGGCTTGCTAATCTCTATTTGCAATATTCTTGGAATGGCATGTTCATTAATCCAATATGAGGTTTTAATGTAACAAAGAATTGAATGGCCAATTGAATATGATTGTGAGGGGGCTATTGCATGGAATTGTGACAAAAGTTGAAGATCTTATCATTTGTTTGCAATGGTTTGACTGAATAATGACGGATTATTGATTGAACCTGGTTTCCATGCCTCTTCTCGAGTTTTTCGATAATTACCATGAATTTTTTTAGTGCATTTGAATGAAAATGAGGGAGAAGTAAATCCACCTCTATAGAAAAAAGATCCACCTTATATTGAATCTCTGTTTCAAACATTTAACGAGAGTTCAACCTGCACCCAATTCAACATCCCCTGTATGGAAATTCAAAAACAATATCTTCATGCACCTGCATATTTATTATTTGTTAGCTTTTCCTAAAGTTCACCATAAAGAGATTAGACAATGTTGTCTTGATGTCAATAATGCAAGCCTTTCCTTTAGGAGTTATCGATGTAGCCTGGCCATGAGTGATGGTACTCCTCCATCCACCAATGGAACAGGAATGGCGTGCATTCTTTCCAAAAGACTTGCAGCCACGGCGGAACGTTCTCCGGAAACGCAAAGAACCCATGGAGTCGTTTCATTATTACCCAATAAAGGTTTCAGTTTCTCCTTCATTTCCGGGATGTCGACAAAGAAGACGTTATGGCTTCCTTCAAGAGAGAATTCGCGGAATTCCACTGGATCGCGTACATCCAAAAGAAGTGGCGTTCTATTTTCAGAAATAAGCCGCAGAAGCTCATTTTCATAGCCCACAGGATAGGTGGAAACTGGAAGATCGGAATGATCCAGATCCGAATCGGTCAAATAACCTTGAACTGTTTTTTCAAAACCTATTCTGAACAACTGGGTCATGGCCTCAATGAGGTTTTTCTTCATGGGTTTAGGAACGACAAGAACAGCTCGAGCATCAATAGGGAGCAACCATCCATAGTAGCTGCCGAAGGATGTCGTCAATTCGATGTTCAATGATCCCTTTATATGTTTCTCTGCAAATGAAACGCGATCCCGGAGATCCACAATGGTTAGCCCGTCCAATTCTTGTGAGATCGCATTTGGAGAAATTCGTTTCGGCAAGGGAATGGACTTATAGACGGGCACCCCTTGCCGGTTCAAGGCAGCCATATAACGATAATAGGTCGGATACCTCCTGAGTCCCGAATTGACGACTTCGGAAAATTCTTCCAATGTAGAGCATCTGAATGCTGCATTCGTCTGAAGTTCCTTTCCAATTGAAGTGACTCGATCCGGTGAAGAAATCGATGATGTGCAGAAACTACCTGCACCATGGGTTGGAAGGACAGGAAGACTTTCCGGCAGTTTTTTATACTTTTGGAGGGTTCGGTATTGGTGTTCAGTTAGGATGGGATGATGGTGGTGGCCCAACAAGTCAGTACGTCCGGAATTTCCGACAATGAGAGAGCCCCCTGAGAAAAGGGCGATTTCTTTGAGAGTATTCTTTTCACGTACTAGCCAAGACACGTGTTCATACGTATGGCCTGGGGAAGCAAGGGCTTCAACAATTACGTCTCCGACAAGGATACGATCCCCCTCCCGCATCGGTTTGTGAGGGAATTCGTATTTTCCTTCGCCAGGGAGAGCGAGGATTGCCCCTGTCTCATCGCGCACCTGGTGCATACCAGACACATAGTCATTGTGTACATGGGTTTCAAAAACGTATTTGACATTGAGATCCTTTCTGTAAGCAAGGTCAAGGAACCGCCATGCATCTCGCTGTGGATCCACAATAAAGGCCTCTCCTTGGGATTCAACTAGATAGGAGTTGTTGCCCAGTCCTTTAGTCACAAAGACATCATATTTCACAAAGATACCTAAGTATTGCACTTTTTTAAATCTTGGATTCCAAAACAAAAGTGCCTACTCATTCCATCCCCCTTTTTTTGTTTTCTTACGTTTCCATCAGTACGAGTTTTGGACGCTCTTGAAGAACTGGCATTTTCTGAGAGACATCTTCTGTTTTTTACATGTCCCTTAACACCTCCTCATCAGATCGGGGCAACATACGGCATTTTTTCACACAAGCTATCTCCTTTCGGGTGGACTTATTGGTTTGTGACCAAAATGTAAGAGGACAATATAAAAGCAAAAATTCTAGAGAAAATACCTTTAATGAAGATTTATGATGGAAATGTCGAGAGGAGAACAAGATTCTTGGCATCTCTGTAACTTTTTCGAACAAGAAAGTTGATGCTATCTCGAAAATCGTGGGTTTGTTGTGTACCAATATTGAAGGACACGGATGGTATTTTTGCACAGAGGGATGGAGGATGGCAGATGGGAGGAAAACAGCAAAAGGGGATGGGAGCATACGATCGTCAAGTTCCGCTAGAAACTTATTCAGTCACAAAAACAGACAAGCTTCAAGCGACTTGGTGAGACGATTTCGCCGCTATCCCATCGGCCTGAACTCTTTGGGACTACTTTCTTCAGGATGTTGAGCCCCATTGATGTCGGCATTCCTTTGCGTTCTGCATGTTTTGCACCTGTAAAGCCCGATGCACACGGTTGCTCTTTCTGATGTTCCGCAGGACGAGCATGACTGTGAGGTATATGCCTCATAAATGAACTTGACATTGATGCCGTACAGCCCAGCCTTACATTCTATGCTTCGCTTGAGCATCCTGTATGGGAACTGCCGGAAGTGTTGGGAAACTCGTCTGTGCATCCTCAGTTCTCGCTTTATGTCATTCCATTCACCAACCATTATGTTTCCAATCCTGTTGCTAAGAAATGGTTCACAATGAATCTCGACAGGCGATGCACGAGGTTCCGCACCACATTGTAGCGTTTGATCTGAAACGATTTCAGGTTATGCCCCATCCTGATGCCTTGCCTATCGTATTGGCACTTCAGCCTTACAACCTGCTTGTTCCATCATTGATTATATGATTTAAAGCCACGTCCTTCAAGAATGAAGGTAGTCTCTTTTGTGGAGACGGCAGTCACAAGGTTGTCAAGCCCCAAATCAAGTCCCAAATGCTGGTCAAAGTCAAGATCATGGATTGTTTCCTCAGGATGTACAGGAATTCAATTTCGAAATAGTTATTGAATTTAGGAATGATTCTTATCGCACGAATTGGTTGGCTCAGAAGGTTGTCAAGAATCTTGACATGCAGATATTGCCGATCAAGTCCCTGTCTACCTCTTCTGCCGAAATTGATCCGAAGGAACTTCCCTTCCCGTTTGATCTGCCTCCGGATGAATTCTATCTGGAAATGGTCGTCCTTCAGCAGAAATTGCAGAGACCTGACCTGTTATTATACTTTCCCTTCTTCTTGAGCTTAAGCAACGCAAAGTAGCTCGGGTATGCCTGAATGATCTTTCGGAGGGTTAATTGGACGTGATCCGAGGACAGGTTCAAATAGCAGGGGGTGATCCTTCAATTTATGGAAAAGCTCTTTGAGGGTCAGGACATGTTTGGTTTCCTGATAGTGTTCCCATATAGTATAGAGGGCAAGATTGTAGAGGCTCTTGGTCATGCGTGTCGCCCGGTGAATCATTTCGTAGCCTTCAACCTTTGTCCGAAAATGGTTCTTTTGGGCCTGCACAGGGTAAATTGCTGCGTTGCAACATAAAAGATTTGAAGGAGGTTGATTCAAAGTAAACGTTATGGTTCAAATGAATAGTAGCCTAGCGAACATTGACGATGGAAAACTGAAAGCCCACTTGGGGTCATTGGTCAATTCGTGAAGAGAGGGTTAATATGCCTTTGAGGCAAAGGCAGGTATGGAGTATCCATCATTCGGCAAGCAGGTACGGCAGTATGTTCTGGTCAGGTTTCTTCAGTTGGGAGCCTACCAGCTGCTCCTGTTTGCATCCGAGCTTCCGGCGTTGATTTGGTCAATTGGTTTGCTGGTGTTTGTGGCAGAGCCGTATATGGACTACCGGTTGTTGGAGGTGTTTGGGTTTGTCGAGAAAAGGTACCGGGAAACGCGGATTGCCTTTATTGCAGCCATGGTTGTGACAAAAGTTTCTGCGGTGGCATTTCTGCTTGGATTGTGGAACATTCTGTTCTGGGGGTTTGTGCTGGGACTGCAAGTGATGCTTATGGCCGAATCCATACTGTTCGTCCGAATTGCTGGTGCCCTGCCGGATCAGTTTCATTGGAGGGCACCGTGGTATTTCGGGATGCTCCAGTTCGCCATTGCAGTGCTGTCCACTGTTGCCATTGTGTTGGGTAGCGGAGAGATCATATTGTGGCAGTTGCTGTTTTCCTGGCTGGTTGGGCCAGCCATCCTGTATGCCTGGTCGTCAATTCTTCCGCCTGAAGTGCAGTGACAGGAATCTGAATCAGGCGTGATATGGCGATCAGGGGGAATTATTTTTTAGGCATGGTATCCAAAGTGTACATATGTGCAGAATGGTTGTTGCCGTATCGGACAAGAGATTGAGCAAGACAACAATTGAAGAGATAGTCGAGGCAATGAAAAGGAGTGCACAGGATCAGACAACAGATCATGAGATGAACGAGGAAAAGGGAAGAGGAAGCTTTCGGCATGATGACGGATGGGGCTGTGCCTGGCTGAACTCCTTTGGCCACATCAGAGGGTACAGGAGCGTGAAACCACTGCATGAAGAAGACCCGGACGATTTGGGAAGGGTTATGGAACTGGCGGCTGATTCTCCGTTCTTCATGCTTCATGTCCGCAAGGCGTCGCCCAATATTCCCAAAGGAAGTGAATATGTCCATCCTTTTGTCAGGAGCACACGTATGGGGATTGTCAGTTTCTGCCATAACGGCACTATCCAGAATGTCGAAACCTTGGGGCTAATCGAGTATGCCGAAGAGGTGATGACCAAATCGGACAGTGAAAGGTTCCTGTATTATTTGATGGGGCGGCTGGAACGCGACCGGGACGATGACCTGAGGGCGTTGAAAACGGCCCTGAACGAAATACCTGCCGGTTCGACTGCCAATTACATACTTGCATTGGAAAACCCGTTTCAGGCATATGTCTCCACCAATTTCTCAAGAACCCCAAAATATCTGACCATGCAGTATGCGATTGGGGAAGATCTTATTGTTGCGGCTTCGGAAGTGCTGCCGAACATTTCACGGCTTGAAGCGGACATGTGGAAGCCCTTGGAGAACCATGAGATCCTGAAGATGTGGAAGGAAAACGGAACACTGAGATGGGTAAAGGCATAAATTTTCAGTTTTAGGGTGCTCCCTGTGGCTGTTTTTATTTCAGTGCACCCAATTAAAGTTAGAATGGCAACGGACATTGAGACAATATCAACGGCCAACTCGATCAGTTTGCGGGAAGTTCCCGGGCTGGGGCCGAAAACAGCAGGTATCTTGACGGAGGCTGGCATTGACACCCCAGACAAGCTGATGTTGACACCCATGGAAGAACTGGAAGAGATAGGATTGACGCGTCCTGCGGCGAAAAAACTGAAACAGGCAATTGCAGAGCTACTTCCGGAGAAGTATGGAAGCTTCACACCGGAGCTTGACTTGGAAGACGTTGAGGGCATCGGCCCCACAACAGCCAAATCCCTGCGTGAAAAGGGAATGAATTTGGGATTGCTGGAGACAACGCCAATCAAGGAATTGGAGGAACGCTATGGACTGACTGCAAATGCCGCGATGAAATATCAAACCTTCATTGCCGAGAATTTGAGGGGGGGATTGTTCAGCAACGGGTTGGAGATGCTTGAACGGCAACAGAAGTCAAAAACGTTCACTTTTGGTGCTGAAAGCTTGGATCAACTGACATTTGTTCCAGAGTTGGGCAACGGAGGAGTGAGGCTGGGAGAGACATATGAGCTGTTTGGATCGTTCAGATCCGGCAAGTCGCAGATCTGCCATCAATTGGCAGTGACAGTCCAGCTTCCCGAGGATTTGGGTGGTCTGGGCAAAAAGGCAGTCTATATAGACACGGAAGGGACATTTTCACCAGCCAGAATCGTGCAGATGACAAACAGGTTCAAAGAGGAGAAGGGTTGGGAAAAGGACGTGGATGATGTCCTGCGTGACGTCATGTTTGCACGGGTGAAGAACAGCGACAACCAGCAGGTGGCAGTCATCAAGCTTCTGGAATTTTTGGGAAAGCATACCGATGAATTTGGGGTGATCATTGTCGATTCAGTGACGGCCCATTTCCGGGCGGAATATGCCGGCAGAGGTACGCTTGCCGAGCGGCAGCAGATCCTCAATGCGCACCTCAACACGCTTCATCGGCTGGCAGACACCTACAATGTGGCTGTGGTGGTGACCAACCAAGTGCAGGCCAATCCAGCCCAATTCTTCGGCGACCCCACCAATGCCGTGGGCGGCAACATCATGGGGCATTGGGCAGGCACGCGGTTCTACCTGCGGAAGTCCAAAGGAGAGAAGCGTGTGATCAAGGTGTACGACAGCCCGGTTCTAGCGG
>JALUTL010000439.1 GCA_027016475.1 Candidatus Heimdallarchaeota archaeon | reverse complement strand
TAATTTTCTTCATTTTTACACTTTCCTCCATATAGAAAATATTGTGATGCAGATCGCATCTTTGTATGAATCATAGGAAATATACCACACTTGTCAATAAAAATATGTCAAAAAATCACAGATATGTGTCAAAATGACACACTATAAAATCAATGGAATTTTACGGCTTGCCAACCCCAAATATTATTGCCTTGAGTGTCTTGAGTACAGATCCAGTAATCGCCGTTGCTATCAACTTTTATCAAGCCATTATTAACAGTCTGACTACAAGTAGGATTATTGTTTGCCGGATCAAATGCAGGATCTTGCTGAACAGTTAAACTTTTAACAACCAAATCGATAGGGTTGCTAGATGTGACATAAGTTCGAGTTGAATCCCCATGAATGATTTCAGCAGAAATTTGTCCGCCAGTCAAGCTATAAGTAACGGACACATCGGGAATTTCCACATCATATTCGCGCAAATAGCGTAAAACCTGTTCAGTGTAATCTAACCTAGTTTTACCGCTTGAGTCGGTTATTGCGGGAACAGTAAAGGTCAAATGGACATCGCTACCAGTTGCACTAGTGCTTGTCCATGCAGTAATATTTAAATTAGACACATTGATGTTAAAAGGTAAAAGATTACCAAATGGGCATCCTAAATAATCCACGTTGGCAGACCATGTGCTTCCGTCAAACAGATTTGTACTAGCAGCACTTGCGCAACTTCCAGAATTTTTCAGCCAATCTACACCGGTATGGGCGAGAGTTCCAGTACTAGGAAAATGATTCAAGTCGGTAGCCATATCAAACGCATAACGTTTAAGTGCCAAACTGATTAATGATAAATCATTGGCTAATCTCTTTTCCGCAGAGTCCAACCTTTGCATTGCCAAATATTGAGCAGCAAAAAACATCAATGAGCCAAAAATAGCCACTGCTACCATGGCCTCAATAACGGTAAATCCTTTACGTTTTACTAATATCATTGCAGCCTCCTGACAGTAACATCTTGTCCAAGGCTAAAATTGGTATTTTGCATATCGATTTCTGAGGACAATTGGGATAAATCGTCATTATATAAAGAACCATAAACAGCATCGGTCGCCAATAAAGCCCTAACTTTTAATCGTTTATTTAAAATCAGCTTTTGATGTATAATGGCCCGAAATCCATTTGCAAGCATTTTACACGCTTCTTCTCGATTGTTCATAGCACTACTTGACAAACTTAAAATACGATATAGACCATCCATTAAACTGTTGCCATGAATCGAAGCAATTACAAGACGACCATTAACAGATGCTTTAATTGCTTCTGCTGCTGATTCGGCATCACGTATTTCACCAATAAACAAAATTCCTGGAACTCCAACGGGATATGCGCGTGCTGCGCCGCGTATTGCATCGGAAAAGCTCCAGCCAGGTTTGACTTCGGTTTGGAATGAATAACCTAGCCCAATTTTCCCTGACAAATCAAATTCAACCGGGTCCTCTGCTGTTATGCAAACACCGCCGACTTTAGTCAGGCGCTCAACGATTAAAGAGGCGCAAGTCGTACTTTTACCATTGCCGTGTTCGCCGCATACCAACAAAAGGCCAGCATCAAAAAAACCAGTAGAGGTGAATAGTTTTTTAATTTGTTCAGGAATTTTTATATTCGACAGTTGAGGGACATTACGAACAATTCGGCGTAACTTAAAAACACCGCCATCCTCTGTTTCCATGTAATACACACGGTACTTCTCATTTAAATGTTCAAGCTTAAAATCTGCCCTTTTAAGTTTTTCCCGTTCAGTTATGCAAAGACTTAAAAGAGTATTGGCATATTCATGATATTCGGAACTAAAATCATTCGACTCAATACCGTTTGGATAACAGATTGAGTGTCCGTTCTCGACAAAAAGATACCAGTCTGTACATTCGTTAGGGGGCAACAACATTTAACCTCCATAAGGAAAATAACTCAAAATTACTTGAGAATTTCCGGAAGTATCGTTGCACAAAGAATTCAAATTTGCTGTATTCCAGCTGCCGCTATCATATATAGTAAAAGCGCCGCCACCTGTATCGCCTTGGATTTTATGCAATGTCATGTCGTTGGCAAGCTGCATCAAATATTTAACACAGTATTTATTCATCGGGTAGGGGACTGTTAAATCAAACCCGTTTCCATTTTGCGCGATAGAAATAAATTTATTTGCAGATGCGGGTGAAGTAATAGGC
>JALUTL010000438.1 GCA_027016475.1 Candidatus Heimdallarchaeota archaeon | reverse complement strand
TTTTGGCATCGCTTATATTCAAGTATTGCCAAATAATGTTGCACAGCTATTCGAGGAGAACACAAAGAAACAAATAGCTGAATTCATGCGCTCCATCGGTTTCAAAGGTGTGCAGATCGATCCCAAAGGATATACTCGGGAAAACTAGGACTGCATTTCGCAAGAAAAAAACAAATACGCGCAAGAAACCCCCTTGAAACTTAAATATAAGTGACTTTAACTAATACTTGGAATCAAGAAGCCTTAAAACCCAATACAAGTAAATAGATGTGAGATAGACCATGCCACTGGGTCCAGATATAATCGTTGCAAAAATCATTGAGCTGGGAGAGCCCTATGTTGGGAAGACCACGCTGCGCAGACGGTTCCTCGGTGAATCTTTACACGACAACTATCTTCCCACACTTGGAGTGGATTTTTCACTAAAACGTTTGGAATACCGCAACCAAGTATTCCGAATGATGATCTGGGACCTAGCTGGTGATCAAAGATATAATGTCATTCGGCCTGGATACTATCAAGGAGCCAATGGTTGTCTAGCAGTTTATGACCTTACTCGCCCCGAAACTTTTTACAAATTGAGTGACTGGCTAAGAGAATTCCGAACCTATGTTAGCGACAATTGGGTGCCTCTTGTTGTAGTTGGAAACAAACTTGACTTAGTTGGTGAATTCTCAAAAAGCGAAATCAAAGAAGAAGATGTCAAAGACCTCATAGAATACGCTAAGACCAGTCTTGGTTTCTTCAGAGTAAATCACATTCTAACCAGCGCACTTACAGGAGTCAATGTTGTGGAGTCATTTGAATTAATTGCAGAAACAATACTCGAAAAAATTGGACTCTGACTGCTTTAGAATTAAATGTCTTTTCTTGCCCAGTAACTGCTAAATTAGTATCATGAGAATTTTTCATCATAGATTCTGTGCAAGTCCGCAGAATTGGCAGAATTTGAAGAAAGAATTAGGGAAGGGGAAAAAGAAAACCTAACCGCGAATGCATCCTTGCTTCCGATCGGACACAAGATTCATGGCTACTCGGTTGTGGTTTAAGACCCTTGGTGCTTCTTTTGCTCTTCTTCAACGAGTTTTCTTCTAAGAATCTTACCAATCATTGATTTTGGAAGCTCTTCTCGAACCTCGATCTCTTTGGGAGCCTTATAAGGCGCTAGGTACTCCTTGCAGAACTTAATGATTTCTTCCTCTGTTGCAGACTGGCCTGGCTTGAAGACAACCCATGCCTTAACAATCTCTCCTTTAACCGGATGTGAAACGCCAGCTACTGCTGCTTCTAGAATGGCTGGGTGTTTATAGAGTACCTCTTCTACTTCTCTTGGGTAGACGTTATATCCAGAAACGATGATCATGTCCTTCTTTCGATCCACAATTGTTACATATCCTTCTTCGTCAATTTGTGCAATGTCTCCAGTGTGCAGCCAGCCATCGATAAGTGTCTTTTCGGTTTCTTCGGGACGGTTCCAATACCCAACCATTACTTGTGGACCCTGGACACAGAGTTCGCCAACATCACCAACGCCAAGAATGGTTGTGTTGTCAGACGTGTCAACGATCTTAATTAGTGTGTCTGAGACTGGCTGTCCAATAGATCCCTCTTTAGGACGATCTAGTGGGTTTACACAGACAACGGGACTGGCCTCGCTTAGACCATATCCTTCAACCAAGAACCCTCCAGTTATTTCTTTGAACTCATTCATCACTTCAAGTGGCAATGGAGCTCCTCCGCTGATACATGCAACAATGCTACTCATGTCGGCACCATATTTTCTTGCCGCTTGATTAATAGCAACGAACATGGTTGGAACACCTGGGAAAAACGAAACCCTGTACTTTTGTATTAATTCCAGGGCTTCTTTGGCATCAAATCTTGGCATAAGGATCATGGGGACCTTCATCTGGAAAGACAAGCCCATGCATGCCGTCAAAGCAAAGGAGTGAAAGAGTGGCAGAACTGTAAGAATAGGGCCGTGGCCATCCGGGACTCGCATGATTGCTGCTCTTGTTTGCATTGCGTTTGAAACAAGATTGTAATGCGTCAAGGCTGCTCCCTTACTGAGACCAGTAGTACCTCCTGTATATTGCAAGAGAGCCACGTCCTTTTTGATGTCAAATTCTGGACGTTTCCAATCGTTTTCATCTCCTAGAAAATCAAGGAAGCGATGGGTGTGTTCACCATCATAAGCAATCTTGTGT
>JALUTL010000437.1 GCA_027016475.1 Candidatus Heimdallarchaeota archaeon | reverse complement strand
AAAAAGGGGTCTTTATTTAAACATTGTTTTTTATGATTCAAAGAGTCGTATAAAGGTTAAATAATTTGTTAGGTTGTTAACGAAAACCCTGTGCTTTACTAAAGCACATTTTTGAATGAATAGATTTGTGCATAATTAAAGCACAATTTGAATGTATAAGTATTGTTTTGATCAAACATTTCTTTCAGGTTCTCATACTTCATTTGATTAAACGCTTAGGCAGGCTAATAAAGGATTACTTTAATAAAACACTCATTTGAAAGAAGTAAGTATTGTTTTAATAAAGTAATTTTTTGAACAAATAAAATAATGTTTTGATAAAACAATTCTTTGTTTGCTTCGGGATATAATTGATTAAACATTTTGTTGACTAAAGCTATGCAAAAAAATGCATATACAATTTTTGGATCACGGGCAATAACCTTTATGTTCTTTTTTGCATTTTGGACAAAGAACTTGCAAATTGTACTCAATGGTGTGGTATGGTTTGAGTTGTTTGGAAAGGGTTTTGAGGGTTTTATATTGGGATTCGGTAATTGAATGGAAAGGTATGAATACGGTTTTCGTATTTATGATTTCGATTATCATGTCAAGTTGTTCTGGAGAAAGTTCTATTTGGAGAAGGTTTAGGAAAAGGTCTTTGATTTCTTCCATGAGATATATAAGAATGGGAAGTATATAAATGTTTGTTTTATCGTGCAAGTTCAAGGAAACATTGTTTGCATACCCAGAATTTTCTTACTTTGTGGGAGACTGCAAGCATCCATTCATAAAGGTAGAGAAATTCATCAATGTCTGAAGTTCCGTAGATTGTTTTGGAGGATTTTGGAATGAGACCACGTGTTTCAGGAGGGACCTCGTAAATGCCTATGGGTTTGATTGTGGAACAGATAGACCATTTGAAATTCTTTTGGGGTATGATGAAGTGGATGGTGAGATTGAAAAGGTCTTCAAGAGGTGGGGTTGGGAATTGCTCTGATGAAATCCACATGCCTTTGATTGGTAGTTGAGGGTGACGATAGAGAGTTTGGGTGAGTTTCTCCATGAATAATATTCATTTAGATGATATATAAAGTTTTGTTTTATCATTCGAGATATTTGACTGAAAGATGTGGAAAATCTGGCAAATTCCTGCAAACCCATACATTCGCGGAATGGGGGTTTTTCTTCCCTGTGAAGTCGATTCTTTTCTTATGAATGAAAAATTGGATGTTGGGGTTGTTTTCATAAAGATCAGCTCTTAGTTTTGTTGCGATTGAGTCAAGAGGAAGAAGATAGGCAAATGGTTTGTTGAGTTTGATGGAATGTTGTAGCCATTTGTTTTTGATGCTGTAAGGAGGGTTTGTGAGGATGAAATCATATTCCCCATAGTCATGTTCAAAAAAATCTTTTCCTTCTGAAATATGCCCGTAAATGACGTTTTCATTGAGGGTTTCAAGAACTTCAACAAACTTGCTTTGTTTTGTGTCGGCAGGGCAGAGAAATGTTAGACCTTTTCCAAGAAGATTGGATGCTGTAAGGAATTGAAGGATTGGAGTTGTTGGTGTATAGACTTCATCAAATTTCTTGATGTATTTTTTGTATGTCATGTTGTTTTCTCCTTTGATACTGAATGTATCATATATTATATATGAGAATTGAAATATAAAAACTTTTCTTTTAACTGTTTGACGTAGGTAAACCATTCATTTTCAGAAAGTGAATATGATGATTTGTTTTCAAGCATGTTTTCAAAGTCATTGAATTCAATGATGCAATCTCTTAATTCTTCTGATTTTGGTGGTTGGTAATCCCAAGAACCGCAAAATGAACATGATCCGTTGTAAAGTTCAATGAAAACGGGTTTTTTTCCTTTTATTCCGAATGCTGAAATGGTTTGTGAATAGGACCCTTTGACGATTACATCATCCCATAGGATTTCAGGGAGTTTTTCTATGAGAAATTCTTTGTATTCCATTGATTATGTATTGTTTTATGGTTTAAAAATGTTTGTATTGTTCTTGAAATGAAAAACAAAACCCAAAAATATATATAAAATTTCATGAAAATGATGAATGTTGTCAATGAAATGAAGAATCCTATTGAAAAAATTATTGGATTTGCGTATTTTTCTTTGAAAATTGAAATATAAATATTGAAAATGAACGGATTTGACAAAAAGAATATCGATACAAGCATTAAACCATGTTGAGATTGCACAATATTATAT
>JALUTL010000436.1 GCA_027016475.1 Candidatus Heimdallarchaeota archaeon | reverse complement strand
AAGGGTCAAATACAGGCAAAACCGAAGTAGAAAAAAAGCCTGATGAGGATGTTTTGCAGTATGTTTTTCTTTTGTTGGCCATGGTAATACCAGTTCCAATTCTTCTTTTTGGTTCGATGGACACGGCATTTGAAGGACTGTTTGCAATCCTTTACCCAATCGGCACTGTCCTTGTCTACGCTGTGCTGGACATCCATCTTTACAAAAAGAAGCATCCCAAAAGAAAAAAGGTAATGAAAAATAGCGTGAAAGTATTTGCCATTTTGTTGGCACTTGCGTTCATTTACAGATTTGCAATTATTTTTGGGTCTACTGTTCAAGCTTGAGTAAGCTTCATTGAGAGGTTGTTTCAATTTAATCTAGCTGCCTGAAATGTCTCATCTTTTTGCATTTATCAACAACAGCCATATTTGGAAAATAATGGGAAGTGAATGTGGTCTGATTTTCATTTTTCTCACCCAATGACAATGTTGATCATGGATGATATGAGTGCATCTGGCGCATTCCATCATACCTGACTAAATCTAGCCATCGGTGGCATGAACCAGATTTAGATGATCCCGGAGGATCACAGGCCATGCATGGAAAGCGACATGATCATGCAGGAGGGTCTTCACCTCCAATAGACCGTAGCCCATCGCAGAGAAGGCACCTCTGCCACGAGAGTCCTTATCCATACCATGCGGCAGCCCATGGCACCGAGGGATAAACCTTACTGAATGATGCTGGCCAGCAGGATTGCGACATTTCTGTGGGTATTAACCCGGTCGCCGCATCGAAGACACGGGGTTTGATCCCATTGCCCTTTGGGCGGTCACTGGTGATTTTGTTGATCATTTTACTAAGGTTTTTCCTTTGGTCATTCATGCCTGATGCAATATCGACAAACATGCGACAGTCATCATAACCATGCTTTTTGGCATAGGTGAGGATGGCCTATTGCTGTCCCTCAAGATCCTTTTTTTGCTTATGGCCGCTGACTCGTGCATATGCGCCTTTGTTCATCTTTGACGGATAAACTCTGACAACGTGATAACGCCTATGGTTGCCTTTGGTTCTGATGTCGGCAGGGAATTTCCCTGATCTATCCCATCTTTGCATGGTTATGATTGACACTCCCAACTATTTGCTTGCCTGTCCGATAGAAATTTACATGAAGATTTATTGGAAATAATTATTTGAAAACTATCAGGAAGCCATGGGAAGATATGGCTAGATTTTAAGCAACATGTTGTCAACGGTGCAGGCTATTGGATAAGCGGAATAATTCCTTTAAATCCATTGTCAAAGGAAATCAAATATTTAACCTTCAATGTAGTCTGTTGTGCAATTATTGAGCAGTCCGTAAAGCTGAGCACTCGTTTTGGAAAATCATTATATTTCTTCCAGGTCATGTAAATTGATGGGATAAGAATATGCTCTATTGGGTGAAGAGTAATGAATTCCGGAGTATTCATTAGAAGGTCATACCCCTTTTCTACAATTCGCTTGTTTGAAGTAAGGGCTGCAAGTGTTGTGACCAGTTCGTCCAATATGTAATCATTCGTAACTAAATGATCTTGATAGTTCCTGCTAATCTCGTTCAAAATGGCAAGGGCCCTTTTGTGGAATCGATCTCTTTTATTCAACAGGGCAACAACCACGTTGGTGTCAACAAAAATGGCCATGACTATTCACCATACAGAATCTCATCAATCATTTCAGATGATTTCTCAGTACCCTCTCCAAAGTCTTCGCTTAATTCTTCAATTTTTCTTATTGTATCTTCAGTAAGTATAGGGCGTTTTTGGGTTATGGCTTCAACAATTTTGCTGTAATCCTGCATCCCAATCCTGAACACAATTTCAAGCAATTCTTTTTTGGTTATCTTCTTACGGGTGTCTAAATAGATTCGAGCCAAAAGCTCGTTGAGTTCATCGTGCAGATCAAATTTAATGGTACTCATTGACACTAAGTGTCAAATAACACTAATAAACTGAATCATTAGTGGGTTGAAATTCCATTGGGTTAAGGTACATATAAAGGCTAAAGAGAGCCTTGATTTTGATAGAAAAGCAGGTGGAACAATTGAAGAGATTGAATTGAGAAGGTCAAAGCTGAGAGGAGATTCCTGATGATTGTTGTTGATACAGATGTGTTGATAGAATGGACGGATCGAGGAGAATCTTTGTTGAAGAAACAAATTGAAACCTGTCTGCTCAGTATATATG
>JALUTL010000435.1:12886-19343 GCA_027016475.1 Candidatus Heimdallarchaeota archaeon | reverse complement strand
GGGTAAGGGTCAAGGGGGAAACGTATATGGATTTCAGTGTTGTCAACGGAGAATCCATGCCAAGGTCTTGTGGAGTTGGTGATGAGGTTCTCGGCGGAGCCCTGAACCAGTTTGGCTTTGTCACGATAGAGGCGACAAAGGCAGGGGATGATGGATTTTTGTTTCAAGTTGCTCGAGCGATCGAGGAGGCCCGTGCGCTGAAACCCGGTGTTCTTCAGTTGGTTGAAAAGGTTTTGAAGTATTTTGTTCCTTGGGTTCTCATTACTGCGATCCTTACTTTTACCTTTTGGACAGCAGGTGCATGGTTTCTTTTTGGAGAGATTCAACTGTTGAAGGCCATATATGCAACCATGGCAGTTTTGGTGATGGGCTATCCATGTGCATTGGGTATGGCAACACCGCTGGCAATGATCAGAGGAGGCGGCAAGGCGGCAGAAAAGGGGATATTAATGCGGGCAGGAGAGGCATTTCAGGTTTTCAAGGACGTTACAGTCTTTTGCTTTGACAAGACGGGAACACTTACTGAAGGGGTGCCAAAGGTTGTTGGTGTTGAAGTCGGTATCGACAAGAAATTGGAAGAGGTGGTAGCCGTTGCAGCCGCGATTGAAAATGCCTCAGAGCATCCTATAGGAAAAGCAATAGTTCACTATGCTGAGGAAAAAAAGATTGATTTTTCAGGAATTGAAGTGCATAGGTTTGAGGCAATTACGGGAAGCGGGGTGAAGGCCAGTACCAACCGAGGTTCTGTAGTCATTGGCAGCCGCAGATTTTTGGAAAATCATGGAGTTGAGTTTGGTGACCTTGCAGCAGAGAATTTCGGGAGAGTGCCAGCCACTCGTGCCTTCATAGCAATCGAGTCCGTCCATGTCGGTACCTTTGTTTTGCAGGACACGATTAGGGCAGATGCAAAGCAAACCATAATAAAACTTGATGAATTGGGCATTGGCTCGTTGATGCTGACAGGAGACAACAGTCAAGTCGGCAAGGCAATTGCGGAAAGCTTGGGTATTGATGTAAAAGCTGAAATGCTTCCTCAGGAGAAAGCGGAGGTCATTCGGAACTTGCAAAAGCAGGGAGAGACAGTTGCCATGGTTGGTGATGGAATCAACGACGCACCTGCACTGAAGCAGGCAAATGTAGGCATTTCTTTTGCATCAGGTTCTGACATTTCCATTGATTCTGCAGACATCGTGCTGATCGGAAACCGTTTGGAGGCATTGTTGGATGCCTATATGATTGGCAGGAACAGTTATTCAAAAACGGTTCAAAATGTGGGGTTGGCCTTTCTGTTCAATGGGATCGGCGTTTCATTGGCTGTTACCGGATTGATACATCCTGTCATGGCAATGATCGCTATGGCCCTGAGTGTCTCGGCAGTTTTGGCCAATTCCTATATTGCCCCGACGAGGTTAAAGAAGGAAACCTGATGCTATTCCGTTTCAAAAATTGTTTTGAGAAATGGTTTGAATGGGTTCTGTTCCGCCCCACTGAACTGAATGATGTGCAGAATTCCCAAACTCCAGCATTTCCTGTTAATCTCTTCAAGGTGGTTGTTTGTCCACTGGTTGTTTGTGTCAATTGCAACAGCAATTTTTGTATGGGGGGAGGTTTTTCGGATGTCAGAGACCATTGTGTTCAGGTTTTCGAGCATTTTATCATCATCAACAGAAAGGAAGACAGCTTTCGAGCCAAGGAAAAATCGTTGTTTTATCTTCTCAGTCTGGGGTGAGCAGAGCACATCCCAAAGCTGAAGTTCCACAGTTTTCCCTTCCATATCCAAAGTTGCGGTTCTGTAATCCGCGCCAGTTATTTCCAAAGTTTCCCTCATTGGAGATGAGATGAGCCGTGAAAGCCGTTTTCCCGTATCAGGAATGTTACTGAAGAAGGATACCTTTAGGGAGTTCCGCATTCATTCTAGATTGATGAGTTTGTTCTTTATTAATTTTCTAGTTGATTTTTCGTGAAACGTTTTGATCAACGTTCAGGAAGAGGTTACAGGGCCAGTTCATAGGAAATGATTGCTGGTTTGAATGATATGTGATCGATCAGTTGCAAAAGATGCTGTCCATGTTTTCCGCAGAGGATGTAGATTATTGCAACCTGATGCACTTGCATCATGTTGGCCACTTTGGCCAAGAGCAGATCTATTACATCTTTCCGGGTGATGTCTGCTGGATATGGAGGGCCCATCTGCCACTGCCCATCAACTTCCGATACTCTGATCCAACCTTCAACTCTATTGTTTTCGACATAGCAGAACGAACCCTTGATATTGTATGTATCTGGAGGGGATTGTAGGATGGAAAGAGCTGTTTGTTCAGAGTAACCAAGATGTTGTGAAAGGATTGATGCCACCTGAGAGCCATGCATGTCCATGGAAAACGGGACGATACAATCTGACGGCTCTGAGGAACTTAATTGTTCGGGAGTGCAGCTCGCTTCGACAAGTAGGTTGAACTTGGGGCGAAAACCGAACTCTGTGGCAATGTCTGCCTTTCCCCATGTTGTGCCAATGTTGCAGACAACTGTTGAGGTATCTTTGGACTGAAACACCTCGAGTTCCTTTTCCATCAACAGCCGATCCCATTCTTCAGTGTGTGGAAAGGTCAGGGGAACCATCATAATGGCTGTTTGGTTTGTGTTTTCCAAAAAAAGTTCATCCTCGGTTTGTTTGGGGACGGTTTTTGCGGTGATGAAGCCCTTCAATGTCTCTCCATCCATCAAATAGAGGCGTGTCTGTGGATCAAAGTCGTTATGTGAATAGATTTTCCGCAATGTTGCTTCCGAGGATTGAGAAAAATATTTCCAGTCCCGGGATGCCAATTTCCCTAGGGTTGCCTGTTGAGGGAGCAGAATGTTGGCCATACTTTGGGAGAAAGGGATAATCTGCACAGGGAAACAGTGATTTGGGGGTGGTTAAAAGTTTCCAGCATTTCCGGAATTTTTGCACGATCATTTCGATTTGTAGACCAGGGCTTCCCGCATGAATTGGTTGAATTCCAATGCTATGTGGTAGTGGCTTGCCACAGTTTCAGCAAAATTGTCAGCGAGAATACTGGACGGATTCAATTCAGCAGTGTAGTAGAATTGTTTGTTCATAATCAATGGTGTTTTTTTCGCAATGGAAGTGAATTCTGCCGGTACCCGTTTGTTTTTGTCCCCTAATATTTCCTTGTATGTGTTTTTGAATTGGGGATTCTGAATGATGCCCAGGAACTGGTCGATGTTTTCGGAAATGTATTGCCTAACGGATTGAAGTCCTCTTTTGTTGATAAAGTAGAGACCACCACCTACATGGACATAGAATGGAGAAACATGGATATAGTAGCCAGCAAAATCCTCCTCCTTCCGTTTGATTCTTGTCAGTGAGGCTGCCATGTGGAGCTTGTATGGTGTTTTGTCTTTTGTAAAGCGGACATCCCTGTTTATTCGGAAAATAGCATCCTTTGGAGCAATTGTGATTTCCGGATCGAAGTCTTGGACACGTAATATCAGTTCCGTCACGAAGTCCAGAAAGGGATTGCGGACTGCATCAATATATCGTTGCCGGTTTGCATCGAACCAATCCTTGTTGTTGTTCTCTCTTAGCTCTTCAAAAAACTCAAAAAACTCCTTTCTGAAATGGCCCATTGTTTTCTCATATTTGATGCCCATTTGAATGCTTTTACAGAGGAACACACCAAAAATCGGAGATCGAAATCCTCATAAACAATTCGTCAACTGTATATCTGATGTCCCGATTTGCCCGACTCAGAGTATGGCAGCAGCCAGAGATATTGTCAAAGATGAAATGGTACTATGATGTATCGAACAACAGGAAGCCTGCAAAGTTTCTGATTGCCCGCAGAATTCCGGCTGAGTTCAATGAGGAAATGACAACTGAAGAACTTTGGCAGGTGCATGCAGAGGCTACCGAACGATTTCTGGAGGTTTGGGAGAGAATAAAAAAAGACGACATTTCCTATTCTGAAGTTCCGAAAGTAAAGGGAAAAAATCTGATGGATCTGAATCTTGCCTTGGTGAATCGAATGCTTAAATCGTGCAATTTCTGCCGTTGGAACTGCAAAGTTGATCGTACTTTGCCGGATTCAGACCCAACAGCCAAGACTGGAACCTGTCAGCTTGGAGAAATGTCGAGGGTAGGATCCTTCTTTCACCATAGAGGGGAAGAATTGGTGTATCGGGGTACGAACGGATCAGGTACCATTTTCTTTACGAGCTGCAATATGAGGTGCGGATTCTGTTTGCATCCAAATTCCTATGTCATCACGGACTTTGGGCCAATTAGATTACACGAATTGTATCAGAATGTCAAATCCGATGAAATAATGGAAGGAAGGGGATACATAAAGTTTCCATTTAACTTGTTTACATTTACCTATGATGGGAGTAGAGTTAAAATAATTAAAATTTTCAAACATCCCTATAGCGGAAAATTGATACAGATCAATCCGCTTTATGCCCCTAGGCTACTTGTCACACCTAACCATGAAATGGTGGTTTATGATGGAGAAACCAATACAATCCAGAAAGTGGAGGCAAAGAACCTTTCATTAAAGCATCGTTTAATTATTCCTCGCCTTTCCAATAACCGAAAGCTAAAGCAGCAAGTGTTGGATGTGTTTTCAATTTTGAAACAAGTAGCTCCCGAATTGAGATATACTGCCGTAACAGACGAACAAATAAAGAAAATGGAAAAAGCCATTGAGCTCAGAAATTCTGGCAAATCATATAAGGAGATCTCAGAACAGCTTGGCTATCATCCCGCTTATGTGCGTAATTTCTTCAGCAGATTGAGGAGAGGATACAAACCAACACAAGTCAGATCCAATAATGTGGTCGTTGAAGATGGTCATGTTAGACTGAAGACAGAAAAAAGGCCAGGAATACCATCAGCTTTGAACATTACAGAGGATTTGGCAGAGTTTTTAGGTTTTTATTGTGCCGAAGGACATGTTTCGCAATACAATAACAGACCAAGCTCATTTACAGTGGTTCTTAGTTTTGGCCATAAAGAAGAACAGTTGGTGGAACAAGCAGTGAGAGTTCTTCAGACTGTGTTCAAAGTGAGACCACGGGTTGTCAAGCGTCGCACAACTGTTACTGTTGAAGTGACCAAAAGTTCTCTTGCATTGTTGCTGAAGCAATTATGTGGTTCAAGTGCATCTGAAAAGAAAGTCCCAGAATTTCTTTTTCAATCTGACAAAAACATAATCACTGCATTCATTAACGGGTACGTAGCGGGGGATGGGTGCATCACAAATGGATACGTGTCGATCAATACCATATCCAAAAAGCTGGCCATTGGAATTTACACTTTGTATTTAATGCTAGGACACCTGCCAAGCTTCAATACTTATTATCCACCAATGACAAAACAAATTGAAAGTAGAACAATTAATCAATCAACCTTGTATTATGTAAAGGTCAATGCTAAGAGAATGAAAGAAAACTCTTGGACTGAAGCAACTTATGTCCGCTATCAATTTCATGAAAATTTCATTACTGTACCCATCCATGAGATCAAAGAAACATTGTATGAAGGGTTTGTGTATAATTTGGAAATTGGAGATGACACCCATGCGTTCATGGCTAATTGTCTTGCAGTTGGCAATTGCCAAAACGGCTCAATCAGCAAGGACAAGTACAATGGGATACCTGTCACATCTGACGAACTGGGACAGATGATCTGCCTATTGAGGATGGAGGGGTGTCACAACATCAACTTTGTGGGTGGTGATCCTGTCATTCATCTGCATACCATCATTCGGGCAATTCATGGAGTCACTTTGGCCACATGCAAAAGCATTTCCAGACGCATTCTGTCTGCAAAGTCAGACTTGATTTTGGGCTATCGGTTGGATCAGGCAAATGCGATGTATGAAGGCGAGTTCAATGCGCCTATGCTATGGAATTCCAATTTTTTCATGAGTGAGGAGACATTGCGGATCCTTCGAACAGTCATGGATGTGTGGCTTCCCGATTTGAAATTCTACCATAAGGATTGTGCCAGACGGCTTGCACGAACGCCTTGGTATTTTGAGACAGTCACAGATATGATCAAACGGATTTATGATTGGAGAGAGGATTTTTCGATTCGGCACCTCATCATGCCGAACCATGTGGACTGTTGCACCAAGCCCATTTTGGATTGGATTAAGCAGGAGGTTCCGGATGCATTGGTCAACATAATGGATCAATACCATCCCGATTCATTGGCCAACCCCCGGTCACCTGACTACAATCCCAAGTTGGAGGACATTTCTCGTTTTCCAACTATCTTCGAGATCAAGGAAGCATGCGATCATGCAAGCGAGTTGGGGTTAAACTATGAGGAAATCACTTTTGAGATTTCTGGCAGTTAAGGTATGGAAAGCATATTTTTTATAGTAAATTGGAGATGCAACATTGTTGATTTCCTATAGAGAGGCTTTGAATCTGTTGGAGAAGAATCATC
>JALUTL010000435.1:0-12876 GCA_027016475.1 Candidatus Heimdallarchaeota archaeon | reverse complement strand
GAATCATCTTTCTACTTTCACGGAAGTTATTGAATTGAATCAGGCGTTGGGACGAATATTAAAGGATTCGGTTCGTGCACCCTATGATTTGCCACGATGGCCGATTTCAGCAATGGACGGAATTGCCTTGAAGGTTGAGGATATGAGCGAAGTACCCTGTGAATTGGAAGTCATTGGAACTGTCAATGCAGGAGATGAAGCTGATTTGTTACTTTCCGATGGCAGTTGTGTCATGATCAACACTGGAGGGATACTTCCTTCCAACGCAGATACAGTGGTAAAGATAGAGGATGTTGAAATAATTCAGAAAGACGGCAGAACGGTAGCTAAGATAAAGAGGCAGGTGAAGCGGTACAACAATGTGATTCTGCCGGGAGAGAATGGTAAAAAAGATGACATTTTGTTGGAGCAGGGGCAGATTTTGAATCCACAGGATCTTTCCTTGTTGAAATCATTGGAATTTCATGATATAGAAGTTATGGGGCGATTCCAAGTTGCAATTCTCAGCACCGGCAATGAATTGGTGCAATCACCTCCGGTTCCAAAAGGAAAGATCATCGAATCAAACAGTATCATGCTTTCTGCACTTTTGAGACAGGATTCGTGCGATGTTATATGGCAGGGCATGGTTGAAGATGATGAAGACAGTGTAAAAGACGTTGTTGTAGATCTTTTGTCCAAAGTAGACATCGTGTTGACAGTGGGAGGTACGTCAATGGGAACAAAGGATTTTGTACCAAAAGTTTTGGATGGTCTTGTAGAGAGAGAAGATGCTGTCAAGTTGTTTCATAAGGTGGGAATTGCCCCAGGAAAACCAAGTGGTGCATGGAAGTTTGGTAACCGCATAGTTTTTTCTTTGCCGGGATATCCGGCTGCATGCTACATTACCTACCGCTATTTGGTTCGCCCATTCATTTTAGGGTCTTTGGGAGTCAGAGAGAAGGACAGAATTGTGAAAGGAGTCCCCGCAATTGCAGGGAGGTCGATCAAAAGCAAAAAGGGGAGGACACAGTTTGTCAGAGTTTCTCTTCTGCGAGAAGGAGACACTTTTGTCGCCCACCCGTTATCAACTCATGGGGCTTCGAATCTTGCCACGCTTTCTTTGGCTGACGGAATTGTCATTGTTGATGACGGTATTGATGGTCTTGAGGTAGGAGCCCGTGTAGAGGTAGACTTGATAAGAACGTAATCAATTAACGAATTGAGCAGCCATTCTTTCAATCAACCATTCAAAGGCATCCTTTACACCCTCACCAGTCACGGCAGAGGTTTCGAATGTCTTTACATCATTTTCATCCATGCCCAATTGTGTTTTGACGTAATTTTCTATTTCCATCATTTTATCCTTGAAGACTTTCCTCTGGTCTTCCAAGTCCATTTTATTGAAAATGATTGCCAATTTTATTTCTCCCACAAGCCTTTCGTTTATGTAATCTTCAACCCAAGGTTTGACATATGTGTCAATGTCCCCGTCAGTTGTCACGTCAATGACAAGAAAAGCCCCGTTTGATCCTTTGTAATACAACTTCCGGTTATTCCGGAAATGCGCATCACCAGCAATGTCCCAAATTACTAGATCAGATTCTTCATTCCCTTTTTTGAACTTGAGGTATGAGAGGTCAACACCAATTGTTTTCTTGTATGTGCCTTGAAATCCCATGCCCATAAACCTTTTCCGAAGCGAAGTTTTGCCTACCTTCTCATTGCCGGTAAGGATGAGCTTGAAAATGAAACGCTCTTCCCCGGGGATGTTCATACGTCCAAATTTTTTTTATCATCTATTAATCTTACTGTTCACCTGTTCGGTCAATGGCTGAGTTTTTGGTAATTTTATGAGCGAATCAATTCTTGTGCAATCTGTTTCTTGAGGATTCGTAAAGTTTCTGTCACTTTTCCCTTTATCGAATTGAGGGTGTCATCATTCTCTGTTTGGAAGATTCTTTTTACCCATTCCAAGAGTTCGTTCATGGCGTGGCTGGTCAGCGCGAGTATGGTGTTTTCATGTTCGCTAGCAATGGATAGATATTCCATCGGAAAAACTGAAGCTATTGCATGAAGTTCGTAATTTCCTCTTGCCTCTTCTTTCGGAATTATGAAGGCCAAATAGAACGCAACACCAAGTGGCTTGGTCCATGAAAGCTTGCCGAACCCAATCTTTGTTTGGATAATCGATTCGAAGTCAATTGAGCTGATCAATCGGACAACATTGTTAGCCACCTCAGGATCACCAAGAACATCAGTGTTTGGTTCCGATGTAGCAAATGTTACAGGTCCTCGCATTTCGTCAAATAGGCAGTGATAAACAGTAACAATATCCGTACTATCAAATTTTGCTTGTCAAATCGTGACACCTCAGAGATGTACAAGGATGCAATCTGCCGGAACAATTCACCAATATTTTCTCCTGTTTTTGCACTCGTGAACTGGTGGAGAAATGCTACGCTTTGCTGGGCATATCTTTGTTGCAGTTCTTGAATCATCGTTTTTGCTTGTCCAAAGGCAGAAATGCTTGATCATCCAAATCTGTTTTGTTTCCAACAATGACAATCAGCGGATTTTTGTAGCCACAGTATGTAAGAAACCTGCCAATCCAATTTTCTATGCTTTCAAATGTCTCCTTTCTTGAGATGTCATGGACGAATATGCCTATTGAGCTGCCATGGAAATAATGGGGATGAATCATCTGGAAATGGTCTTGACCCGCAATATCCCAAATCGAATATTCAACTTTTTCTTCTCCGACCTGTTCAGTCTTGTATGAGAAGTCGCTACCTAGGGTCTGAAGGTATGTGGTTTGGAAGTGTTCACCCATGTACCTTTTGTGCAGCGTGGTTTTGCCTACCATTGGATCGCCGACCATGGCGACCTTGACTCGGTACAAACTCACTGAAATACAATGGACAAAAATATATTAATGGGTTTTGAAGCAAAAATTATATCAATTTCTGATACTTTTCTTTCAGATAGCGAACATGATAGGTTGGATTGAGCTTCTCCTTGGTGATTGATTCTATGAGATCCAGAGGGTCAAAGTAGCCTGCCAAACGGAATGCCTTGAGTTCAAGCCATTCTTTTCCTTGTTTGAGTGAGCCTTTACGGAGCTCTGCTCTCCAATCCCCTATTTCCTTGGTCATTGCATAGAACATTTGGGAACCCATGATGTCGCCCAGCCCATATCCTTGGAAATATGCCCAATAGGTACTGTACCAATGAAGATCCTGCATGACTCCTTCAGTATCGTTCTGCACTTCTACACCCATGTAATCATGGTATTTCTGATTCCACACTTGAGGGAGCTCATGGATCTGAATATCGCCATTGAACAGCATTTGCTCAATTTCAAATCGGATGATGATATGAAGCAGATAAGTCACTTCATCCGCTTTCATACGACTTGGATGAGGGATTATTCTGTTAGTGGCTAGGAGAAATTCGTCCAGTTCAATATTCTTTAGTGGGCTTCCGATTAGTTTTTGCAATGTAGGGTAGAACCCTTCCCAAAATTCCTGACTTTTGCCAATTTTGTTTTCTGTAAAACGCGAGTAGCATTCAGCGATACTAGGGGTACGAAATGAGTTTGTCGGATGGCCCTCCCAATCCGGGTTTCTGCCGAGTCTGTCGATGGCATGGCCCAATTCATGGCATCCGGCAAAAATGCTCCGAGTGAAATTGCTTTCATCGTATTTTACGGTTATACGGACATCTTTTGGTCCGCAGCCTATTGTAAGTGGATGTTCAACTTCATCGATCCGTCCCATGGCATTTGATCCGCGATACGGATATTGAAAAATGTCCGAGATTGCCTCAACCACGCTCTGCTGAATGTGTTTTGGTACTTGGATTGAGAGGAAATCTGTTCTGACGCCTTCAAATTTGGGAGATAGGGAAGCAACAATTGCAACAAGGTCTTTTTTCACATGTTCAAACGTTTTTGCGACAAACTGGGCATTCAATCCTGGTTCTCTTGAAGAGAGAAGAGCATCAAACGGATCATTCAACCCCAAGGCCTGAGCAAACTTTTCTCCTCTTTGACGAACCAGTTGAAATGATTTTTCGAGATCTGTTCTGACAATATCAAAATTTTGTTTCGACTTTGCCTTCTTCCAGACTTCCAGAGTCGTGTTGAATTGCTTGGCCTGTTGTCGTACAAACTCAGGTGACAGTGCAGTATTGAGCAGAAACGATCTTTCCAGTATCTCAATGTCCCGCTTTTGAAGATCAGAAAGTTCAGGGAGGCTTTTTGCTTCTTGAAGCAATTGTCCGTATGTTTCAGAGGTCTGAATTCTATGTGCAAGCTCTTCAAGATAGCCTGCCTGTTTGGAACGATGCTCCAACCCCATTGGAGGCAATGAGGTGTTTGTGTCCCAATAGAGAACCGATGAAATTGAGCGGATCAATTCCATTTCTTGGTACATTTCAAGCAGTCTGTCATACGATGTCACAAAGGTATGTTTTTTCCTATGTTCATAAATGATTTTGTCCCTGCAATTCCGTCAATCTTCTTCGTCTGTTTCATCCAATACTTCAATGTCCTCAACCATGTCCTCGACATCTTCAATTGTCTCATCAATGGTTTCTACAATGTCATCCAACACTTCGAACGATTCTTCAGCAATGGATTCGGCGATTTCGTCTGAAAGGTCATGCGAAAAGTCAAAATCCATGTTCTGGAATACGCCGGAAAGTTTGTCCGCGACTTCCTTGAACACCTGTGATTTCCTTTGCAGTCCATCCAAATTGATGTCCATCTTGATGTTTTTGTGAGGCAAATCCTCTAGCTTGTCAGCAAGGTCTTCTAATGGGCGTATCGATTCTGTCACAGTTTTGGTTACTGTTTCCGAAATCATTGCGGCAATTCGTTGGGTTTCAATGATCAGCGGTGCAATGGCAGACGAGAGAAAAGCAGGGGTTGGAATCGAGCTGTTCTCCCGAACTTGCTGACGCAATTCTCGTTTCACTCTTCTGAGGTTTTCTCTGGCTTGGCGGACGTTTTCCTTGATGTTTTTTTCTAGCTCCTTTTTGATTTTGTGGGACATGTGTCCGACCTCATCAGGATCGAGTCCGAACGTTCTTACCTCTTCGGGTTCCACATTACCTTTAGGTTTTTTCTGATCCAATTCTTCTTTTACGCTGTTGATCTTCTGCTTGATTTTGTAGAGTTCGTCATCAATTGATTCCATATCTTGTAAATGAGGATGCCGGTTATAAAAGAAGCGTTTTCTTATGAGTTGGTAGATTTCACCTGAAGGTGCAAGAGGGCAACGGGTTTTCGAAAAGTTTATATGTCATGGAATTCTATGATACTTTAGATATAATAGATCAAGTACAATAGAGGTGTCGGTATGGTTAATCTCAACAAATTTACAGCAAAAGCGCAGGAAGCCATTAGTGAAGCACAAACAGTCGCAACACAGATGGATCATGCGATTCTAGACGAATTTCATCTGCTCAAGGCAATGCTGGATCAGGACAATGCATTGGTGGATCAGATCATCAACAAGAGCGGATTAAATTCAGACAATTTCTATGCCCGCATTGAACGGCAGCTGAAAACCAAACCAAAAGTAACTGGAAGTTCCATGCAGATTTCCGCTACACTGAACAAGATTCTTGCCAATTCTGAAAAGATTGCCCAGCAGATGGGAGACCAGTTTGTTTCGATTGACGTTCTGCTTTTGAGCATTGTCAAGGAATCTTCAGATGTCCAGCGAATCATCAGGGAATTGAATCCCGCAGTCAACTACAACACATTTGTCCAAGCAGTGAAAAGCATCAGAGGTACACAGAAAGTGGACACACAGGACGCTGAGGAAAAATATCAAGCCTTGGAACGGTATACTATTGACTTTACACAATTGGCTGCAGAAGGGAAATTAGATCCAGTCATTGGAAGGGATGATGAAATCCGCCGAGTGATTCATGTACTCTCCAGAAGAACCAAGAACAACCCTGTCCTGATTGGTGAGCCGGGAGTCGGCAAGACTGCAATTGTGGAAGGGCTGGCCCAAAGAATTGTCAAAGGTGACGTTCCAGATTCATTGAAGGATGTCAGGCTTTTGGCATTGGACATGGGAAGCCTCATTGCAGGTGCCAAGTACCGTGGTGAATTTGAGGAACGGCTCAAAGCAGTCTTGAAAGAAATAGAAAGTTCAAATGGCAAAATTATCCTGTTCATTGATGAGGCACATACAATAGTTGGAGCAGGGGCAAGCGAAGGTTCATTGGACGCGTCCAACCTTCTCAAGCCAATGCTTGCCCGTGGTAAGCTCAGAACCATTGCTGCAACGACTTACGATGAATACAGGAAATATTTTGAAAAGGATGCTGCATTGGAAAGACGGTTCCAGCCAGTGTTTGTGGATCAGCCTTCTGTTGAGGACACGATTTCAATCCTTCGTGGGTTGAAGGACAAGTATGAAGTGCACCATGGTGTCAGAATCCAAGACAATGCATTGGTAGCTGCCGCAACATTGTCGCACAGATACATTTCTGACAGATTCCTTCCGGACAAGGCAATTGACCTGATTGATGAGGCAGCGTCAAAAATTGCAATGGAACTGCAATCCATGCCTGAAGAGCTAGAAAAGGTGCAACGGCGCATCAACCAGCTTGAAATCGAACGAGCAGTGGTGAAGAAAGAGAACGATGCGGCTTCACGCAGAAGACTCCAACAGATTGAGGACGAGCTTGAGAGGGAGAAAGAAGAATTTGCCCGGATGGAGACCCAATGGGAAAACGAAAAGCGTATCTTTGATCAAATAGCCAAGATCAAGAGTGAAATAGAGGACTTGAAGTTGAAGGCAGAGAGGGCCCAAAGAGCAGGAGATCTTGAAACTGTCGGCAAGATCATGTACGGAGAGATCCCCGAGAGGAACAAGCGACTAGAGCAACTCAATGAAGAAGTGAAGAAACTTGCCAAAGATGGAAAGACCTTCCTCAGACAGGAGGTCACAGAGGAAGACATTGCAGAAGTGGTTTCCAGATGGACCGGCATCCCTGCCTCAAAATTGACTCAAGAGGAGGCAGACAAAATCCTTCACATGGAGGAGCATCTCCGAAAGCGTGTCAAAGGACAGGATGAAGCTATCGAGGCATTGGCCCAAACAATCAGGAGGTCAAGGGCAGGTCTCAGCTCTGGCGAAAGACCTTTGGGCAGCTTCATGTTCCTTGGTCCCACAGGTGTTGGGAAGACAGAGCTTGCAAAGGCCTTGGCAGAGTTCCTATTTGACTCTGAACGTCTGATGGTACGTATTGACATGAGTGAATATATGGAGAAGCATTCTGTAGCAAGATTGATCGGTGCACCGCCAGGCTATGTCGGTCACGATGAAGGAGGTCAACTGACTGAGGCAGTAAGAAGACAGCCCTATTCAGTCATCCTCTTTGATGAGATTGAAAAGGCCCATCCCGATGTCTTCAATGTGCTCCTCCAAGTCCTTGATGACGGTCGGCTGACTGATTCAAAAGGACGAACAGTTGACTTCAGAAATACAGTCATCATCTTTACGTCCAACATTGGTAGCCAAGTGATATTTGAGATGGCTGAAAGAGGAGCCTCCTACGAGGAAATCAGGGATGCTGTGCAGACAGAGCTGAGAAAGTTCTTCCGTCCTGAATTCCTCAACAGAATCGATGAAATAGTCGTCTTCCATTCATTGACTGAAGACCTGATGGTCGACATTGTCAAGATACAACTCGAGAAGTTGCAGAAACGGATTGAGGAGCAGGGCTTCAAGCTTGAGGTCGATGACCAAGTTGTATCGTATTTGACAGTTATGGGTTACGATCCGGCATACGGTGCCAGACCACTTAAGCGGGCCATCACACGCTACCTTGAAACTCCATTGGCCAACTATCTGCTCTCCCACGACCTGAAGGAAGGCACAGTGTTGGTTGCAAAGATGGAGGACGGCAAAGTGGAGATATCCCACAGATAAATAGACAAATAAGCAGCAGAAGCATTTTTTTCACTATTGAAACGAACCTGCTAGGAAAAACCCGGGCACGTCTTTGGATTCCTCCATCTTCACTTTCAATTCTGCCTTATCCTAGGGATTATAAACAACAGATTTGATTGCATCTAAATAAGGTACCTTGTTTTTTAGGAGACCAAAAAATGCATCAGAGGAAGCTACCAGTTCCTGCCGACAATGATCCCAAATCATGGATTTATGTTGAAGAAGCAAGAGAACACAATCTGAAGGGAATCAATGTGAAGATTCCCAGAGACAGGTTTGTCGTGGTAACCGGTCTTTCCGGTAGCGGCAAGTCCTCGTTGGCCATCGATACGCTTTTTGTTGAAGGGCAGAGAAGATTTGTTGAGTCGCTTAGCTCATATGCCAGACAATTTTTGGGACAGTTGGAAAAGCCCCACGTAAAGTCAATTTCTGGGCTGAGTCCAGCAATATGCATCGAGCAGAAGACTTCCTCGCACAATCCGAGATCAACTGTCGCCACAGTTACGGAAATTATGGACTATCTCAGAATCATGTTTGCCACAATAGGCAAACCCCACTGTCCAGTTTGCGGAGACATGATCAAGGGACTGTCTGCCGAAGAGATTGTCAACCAGATTATGGGTTGGGAATTGGGAACAAAATTCAGGATTATCGCCCCTATTGTACACAATGAGAAAGGGACACACAAGAAGCTGTTTGCTCAGCTCAAGAAGGACGGGTACGTAAGGCTCGAGGTCAATGGACGAGATGTGTCGTTGGATGATGAAATTCCTGAACTTGACAAGAACTACCGGCACGACATTTCCATCGTCATCGATCGCCTCATACTCAAGGAAGACATCAGGAGCAGGCTTACAGATTCCATTGAAACAGCTTTGGAAAAGGCGAATGGTCAGGTCATCATTGACATTGTCGACAAGGACAATCCCAGAAAAATAGTATTCAATGAGTATGCAGGTTGTCCAACGGATGGGATATCTGTTCCTGAGCTGACACCACGAATGTTTTCGTTTAACAACCCAATTGGTGCATGTGAGCAGTGCATGGGATTAGGAGCGGTCAGACAAGTGGATCCCGACCTTATTGTCCCAGACAAATCGCTGAGCCTGATCGAAGGGGGCATCAGAACAGTGCCAAACAACCCAGATTCATGGCAGTACCAAATGGTGAAGGCGGTCATCGAACATTTTGGGGGCACAGAGTTTACTCCGATTGAGGATCTGCCAAAGAAAGCCTTTTCTGCACTGATGTGGGGAACTGATGAACGAATCAAGCTGAAGGTTGAACGATCGCCCGAAGAGGCAAAAAAGAAAAACCGTTCAGCATTCTCCTATGAAGCAGAAAGAAAGATTGAAGGGCAGGCCAACATCATCAACCGCCGATATCTCAGTACCAGCTCACCTGGAATGCGAAGGTACTATGAACAGTTCATGGCAGATCAGGAATGCCAAGCATGCCATGGGATGAAGCTAAAGCCAATCTTTCTGGGAGTCAAGGTGAACGGTCTAAACATCATGGAAATATCAAGATTGTCTGTCAAGGAAGCCCTCAATTTCTTTGAAACCCTTGACTTGACAGAAAAGGAACAGATCATCACAGAGCAGGTCATGAAAGAAATCAAAGGCAGATTGGGTTTCCTTGCTAGTGTCGGGCTGGAATACCTGACATTGGACAGAAATGCCTCCACATTGTCCGGAGGTGAATCACAGCGAATTAGATTGGCCACACAAATTGGGAGTCGACTGGTTGGAGTCATGTATGTGCTTGATGAACCATCCATTGGACTCCACCAAAAGGACAATGAGAGGTTGCTAAATACGTTCCTTGAATTAAGGGACCTAGGGAACACCGTGATTGTCATTGAGCATGACGAAGAAACCATAAGATCTGCCGACTATATTGTGGACATGGGTCCTGAGGCAGGAATCCACGGCGGAGAGGTTGTTGCCACAGGTACAGTGGAAGACATCATCAAATCGGAAAATTCATTGACCGGAAAGTATCTCAGGGGTGAGCTTTCGATTCCCATTCCAAGGAATCGCAGGCCGGGAAACGGCAAGTCATTGTGGATCAGAGGTGCCCAACACAACAACTTGAAGAACATAGACGTCGAAATCCCTCTTGGAAAGTTCATTGTTGTCACTGGCGTTTCAGGAAGCGGGAAATCAAGCCTGATAAACGGAATATTGTGGAAAGAGCTTGCCCGAAAACTGAACAATGCACAGGATAGACCTGGAAAGCATAAGAAAATAGAAAATATCCAATTCGTGGACAAGGTCATCATGATCGACCAGCGTCCCATCGGGAAGACTCCAAGAAGCAATCCCGCAACGTACACAAAAGTGTTTGACGAGATCAGGAAGCTGTTTGCAAACGTCCCGGATGCCAAAGTTCGTGGCTATAAGCCCGGACGGTTTTCATTCAATGTCAAAGGAGGAAGATGTGAGCCATGCCAAGGCAACGGGTACAACAGAATCGAAATGAGCTTTCTGTCAGATGTGTACGTTGATTGTGAAGTGTGCAATGGCAAACGGTTCAACAGGGAGACATTGCAAATAAAATACAAAGGCAAATCCATTGCAGATGTATTGGACATGTCAGTTGATGAAGCGGCAGATTTCTTCCAGAATGTACCGAGCATAAAAAGAATTCTTTCAACCCTTCAGGCAGTAGGATGCGGATATTTACGTTTGGGACAGTCCGCCACCACGCTTTCTGGCGGAGAATCACAGCGGATCAAGCTGTCAAGGCAACTTTCCAAACGAACTACAGGAAAAACCCTCATTCTATTGGACGAACCGAGCACTGGATTGCATATGCATGATGTAAAGAAGCTTCTTGAAGTACTCCACAAATTGGTTGACAAAGGGAACACCATCATTACAATCGAGCATAATTTGGACATCATCAAGAATGCAGACCATATCATCGATCTTGGCCCTGAAGGTGGGGACAACGGCGGAACGATTGTAGCCCAAGGCACGCCAGAAGAGGTGGCGTTGGTCAAGGAATCATACACCGGCCAGTTTTTGGCAAAGCTTTTACAAAACCAGTCGGGAAATGGACAAATGGCCGTCAGGAAACAAAAGGCAAAGGCAAAACGGAAGGCAAGCCATTGAACCAACATCCCAATTGTCTTATTTCCTGCAATATTCTTGCTGACAGAAGACCATAGATTGCCATCCAGGCTCACCAATCATAGCCTGCCAGCTCACCCAATGCCTTGGCAGCCAACAGAAAGTTGTCTCCTTTTACTACCTTCTTGGCAAGACGGGATATTACCCGTGTCTTGGGATTGAATGCTACGGGAAGCCCCACAAGCCGGAACATGTCAATGTCATTGTAATGGTCGCCAATGCATCCCGTCCGTTCTGCGGGGATGCCAAAGCGCCGAAGGACGTTCTCAACTACTGGTGCCTTGGACGTTCCCACATGCACCTCGATGTCCCCGTTGAGAATGCCGTTTTCCCTCCGGACAATATTGGAATAGGCCTCATGTGCCCCCACTTCCTCTTTAACTGCGTTTACAAAAATGTCTATGCCACCGCTGACCAATATCACCTTGATGCCGTTTTCCAAGAACAGTTGAACGCCTTCCTTCACTCCTGGCAGAAGGTTTGGGGGGAGCAGTGCATCAACCAGTTCCTCATAGGGGCGGCCTTTCCACAGGGCAACATCCAGTTTTGCCCACGTGTCATAGTCAATCTCCTTTCTCATTGCCCGTCTATAGTATTCATTGGCCTGCTCCTCAACGCCAAAGCGCGCATGTGCCAACTGCCAACAGCTTACACCACTTGTCAGCGTACCATCCACATCTAAAAAAACTGCTTCAAGCATCAGAACTACTTCACACATGCAAGTTCATATCTGTTGCCTTTTCTGCCAAACCAATGGCATTACAATAACAGTCAATCAGATCCTTCAAATATTCACTGCCTTAAACCAATGAGATGAGCAAGCGGGAGAAGCAATGGGAACAGTTGCTGCTCGACAGCCCATTGGCATCCCGCTTCATCGAATCGATGGATTCAGGCCTGCCAACATTCCAAATAGAATCCAAACACTTCAAAACCATCAAAGCAAGCCCACGAAACCTGATTCCAACATATTCCGCAGATGAAGTTCCGCGAATACTGAAAGAATATGGGCTGGAGCTATTCAGAAACCTATCAGGAGGTTGCATTCTGATCAAAACCAAACAGTTCAGCCTTCCGACACTTTTTCCCTCAATCAACCATGCACCATCAACAACCAGATTCGATGCTGAGCTTCCTGAAACCCTTCAGGTGCTTTCCAATCATGAACTGCACAACGAGGAGACAGGTATTCTTCTTTTCAAGGAACTGGGACTTCTGAACCGATTTCTTGAAAGCAGCCAGACCTTTTCCATAGGATGCAGAATCAGGACTACAGTGGATGGAAAGCTCATTGTTCTCAACCAAACCATACCAGTAAAAAAATGCCAACTTGAAGCAGATTCCTTCTTTGAAACATCCGATTCAATCCACTTGGTTGAGGCAAAACTTGTTCAAAATGATTTCAGAACCTCCTTCAGCCTTCACCAACTTGCTCTTCCAACCCTTCTCCTCTCCAAGTATACCAACAAGGCAATATTTTCAATCCTCCTTGAATATTTGGCTACAGAAGCCCGACTTTTCTTTAAAGTACTGCTATACTCAATTCCCTACAACAAAGGTGCAATCATTCCTCATAGATACAGCCTGTTGAAGGAACATCTCTTCATTGCGAATATCTAGTTGACTTCTCCATATTTTCAAAAATCTAGTTGAAATTCTTTTTCCGAAATTCAAAATTTGACGAAATTGCCTTCCTACATGCATCAGAAACCATTCAAAGACAAAAATTCAGCTAATTCCGTCAGCTAAAAGACCCCATCGCACATGTTATTATATTAACA
>JALUTL010000434.1 GCA_027016475.1 Candidatus Heimdallarchaeota archaeon | reverse complement strand
GGGCATCATTTGGTGCCTCTGGACGGGCAATGAGTCAAATGGAAACTGACGGTTTTGTGAAGCTGATTGCTGATGCAAAAGACAATGTATTGCTGGGCGCTGAAATTGTTGGTCCGCATGCATCAGATCTGATTTCTGAAGTTGCCCTAGCATTGGAAATGGGTGCAACTGTTGAAGACCTTGGCTTCACGGTACATCCACATCCCACATTGCCTGAAATGATCATGGAAGCTGCTGAATCAATTGAAGGTAAAGCAATTCATGTTCCCAATGTGAGACGAAAGCATTAATTTCTCGATCGTACATAAGGTATGAAAGAATGGAACCAATGAACTTTGTTATCATCTCCAATTATTACGATGGAGCGGAAATTGTTGATCCTTACTTAAATTTGGCTTTGGATCATGCAATTCTGCTACTGAATGAACCATCAAGAAATGAAGTACTTATCCGTTTATGGAGAAACAAGCATTGTGTAGTAGTGGGGAAGGCTCAGATCCTTGAAGACGAGGTCAACTTGGATTTCTGCAAACGGCACGGAATTTCTGTGTGCAGACGAATCAGTGGAGGTGGAGCTGTTTACCATGATCTTGGAAACCTTAATGTATCACTTTACATGAATTGGCGATTGATTGGTTCAAATGGACTCAAGTCCGTACAAAACCTTCTTTCTTCCATTCTTTCGATTTCTTTAGAGAAACATCTCTCTTCAGAAGGAAACCGTTTCAAAGTAGAGGACACAAGTGTTTTCCTTGGAGAAAAGAAAATTTCAGGATCTGCGAGCTATAAACACAAAACCAAATTCCTCTACCATTTTACTATCCTTCATGATGCAAATCTTGAATATTTGGAAAGCACTCTTTTGGCCAAGAACAACAAGATAAAGTCAAGAAGATCTAGCAATTATGCTCCGACGACAAATTTGTCAGAATTTGAACAGGAACCGTGGCTCGATGCATATTTGATGACTTTTGCGAACCATTTCAATAAACCACTCTTTGCACACTACAGAACTATTGAAACACCCGAATATCAATATGCTAAGACGTTGAGATCCATGATTTATGCCGATCAAGAATGGATAAACGAAGGTAAATGGGCAAAATTCGTGAATTCTATCAAATTCACCTAAAACAAATTCACAAATGGTTGGTAACCCATTCGAATTGCAGCAATCAATGCAATGAACCAAAATAGACGTTTCAGGGTTAATGACTGGACTCGTTTGGCGTAGGTGGAACCTGCTCTTGCCCCTAACACAGCCCCTATACCCAAAGGAAGGCCAAAGGAAAAAATTTCCCCAATATCTCCCTTGAAAAGGGTTAAACGTGTGATTAGGACAGACAAAACAACGAACACAATCATGAAAGAAGACGTTGATGCGGCAAAATGAAAGGGAAGTCCTGCAAGTACATGCAACGAAGGCACATAGATGATTCCACCCCCAACACCTAGCAGCCCAGCCAACATTCCTCCAAAAAAGATTCCGAGTAGACCAAATCCGATGTTTACTTCATATTCAATTATATCACCATCTGAATCAATGAGTTTCCTTTTGCTCCTAAAAAATCCGTACTTAGGGGATTCAAGTGGCTTAGTAACTTCGGATATGTCCTGTTTTGCTCTAAACAGTCTTGCAAGATTCATCAGGGCAGTAAAACCAATTAGGATTGCAAACAGAAATTTGACGGTTTCGTCATTTGTCACCACTTCCTCTGCCAAGTAGCCCCCTAAAATTCCACCGGGAATTGCCACAACTACAAATGTCAATCCCGATCTGATGTCCAATCTTCCTTTTTGGTAATAGTTGAGACTCGCACTCATGGATGTCAACAGTACTGAGACGCTCGAAATCAACGTTGCTTTTGAAGAAGGGGCAACGCCAAAAATGAATATCAACAAAGGTACATTTACCAAACCACCGCCAATGCCAACCATGGGGGAAATAAAGCCAATAAGAACTCCTGCAATTAGAAGGAGAATAATTGTGACTATGTCCACGCCATTTTTGACCATCAAGGGTTTTTAACGATTGGCACAGAACCCAAACCAATCTGAGGAATCAAAATGCAAACAACTGAAACCCAGAATTAAAAAGAAAGACATGTCTTCCCCATGTTCCCGATAAACTATTTAATAGAAAATGATACATGACAACATGGAAAAATGGATTTATGCAGTAATTGGAACAGACATTTTCGTAGTGGTTTTGGTACTTGTTGCAGCTCCACAAAATACCATAGCTGCAACAATTGGATCCAGCATTCTCGTTTTGGTATGCATGAGCACCATTCTGCTCTACGGAATCCCTGCCTTGACCTCCAAAACCAAGTTTCATGATGAAGTGGTTTTTAGCATTGTTCTTGTAATACCATACCTTTCAATTCTTGTTACAGGGGGAAGTGGGCTCAACCAAATACATCTGTTCATCGTTTGGTATTTGTTCCCTTCATCCATAATGATGATATCACATAGACTTTCAAACAGACTTCTCAGAGCCGCCTTTCTCTTATCAGGCGCTGCAATTCTGTGGATAGGTTTTGACCACAGATATACTAGAAGTCTATTTGAGGGCTATTCAGACAGCTATCTTTTCAATGCACTGTGGATGGCCTCTGTAGCTCTTGTTTCATGCAAAGGGAAAATTTTATCTGGGAATACTTTCGATCGTGGAATCCTTCCAACAAAGGAAGGAGCAAAAATTGCAAATATTGCAACCCTAATTGCCAGTGTAATTATTGTCCCATTTGGATTACTCACAGGGTTTTTGGAGTGGAATCTCAACATAGATCCATTTTTTATTGTTATCGGTTTCATTGGAATATTTTTGACCATTTCACTGCAAGAAGAGCTGGTATTCAGAGGAATTGCATTGCGTGAACTTGATGTCCTTGCCAAAAACTCGGTAAACCAGCAAACATTCATGAAAGTGAATCTCCTTGTTACTTCGCTCCTTTTCGCCCTTACACATTGGAACAATGAAACCATACAGTACGTATGGCATTATTTCTTCGCAGCGTTCGTTGCTGGAATTGCCTATGCAGTTTCCTACAGAAAGGGAGGAATGTTTGGAGCCATGCTTTCCCATACTCTTGTCGATTGGTTTTGGGCTTTGTTTCTCAAAAGAGTAGACTAATCCAATTTTGTAAGTGAAATTCGATAAGTATGCAAACCATGAATTTTCTCATTTATATGGGATTCCTGATCAATATTATTGTTCATCATCGCCGCAAAATACCTGATGTCAAGTGGAAACAGTTTTAGTGATTATCGAGCACTTTGTCCCACCGAAGAACCAATATGCTTTCTAATTGTTTCAAAAATGGTGATCCTCAAGGATATGTAAGTGATTGGGACAAATGGATTGAAACATACGGTGATCTTTATCATTTTGAAACTGATTCATAAATGTATCAACTTTCCAATCTATTTATAATACACTATTCTATAGTTTAGGTGATTTCAATGAGCATAATACTGATAATGTTTGCAACGTTGTTGCTGACCTTCATGACATAATTTCTGCCGAATCAGATGACTCTGAAAAATATTACGAGATAGAATTTCAAGCCTGAGTATTGTTCATGTGCCCACTGATAATGAAAGTTTCCTATATTCTTTTCATCCCATGCTAGGGAACTATCATCGATCCAATATACCCTAACGAGTCACGATGGACTTACTCATATTTTGTATTAATTCTACTGTCGAGGTTTGGTGGAACAAGCCTTATGCTTTTAAAGTACAGAGGTTAAGTTTGGCACACTCCTTCCTGCATCAATCAAACTTGAAGATCCTTCATTTTCTTTAGAAGTATCATCTGCTGCACAGCGGTTTGCACTTTGGGAAGAAGGAGAAGGTGTATTTTAGGAGGAAATCACAGAATTGAAGCCTGGGTTGCAAACTATTTCTAGAATTCATATTCAGTACATTCGGGTTAATAGACCTGGATTTGTACAGTTGCCTCAGGGTAATTATAGCTTTGCTCCAAGTCCATATTTTACTTCAACACCAGAGTACAATGCGATTGTTACAGTTGATGAGGATGGCATACAAATCTTCATTGCGGAAAGACCCTCATGGTAGGTCGAGAATCCATTGATTCAGGCCTTGCCAGTTTATTTGACAGAACTCCAATGGAAGACAATCAAGGTTTTGTTTCTGGTCTCAGCTGCAACATTGGTGATGTTTGGAACTTTCAAAGCAAAGAAAAAATGGATGAATCATAGATCGAAGGCATTGTGAAACGATAGTGTCAAATGGAAGTTGAAGAATCCATTTAGGCATTGATACATTGGAACAAGATCTTGTTTATAATTTTCTCTGATTTCTGTATTCAATCTGACCGAATTTGTGCAGAACTTTTTTCTAGTTTCAGTATCACTTTTGGACAATGCCTTTTAAATCATTAAAGGATAATGAATTGTTGGTCAAGCAAACAGCAACCGGATATGAAGCAATGTCTGGGAAGAATAAGAACATTGTTTTCACTGTGGAAAAAAAGGTTGCCACAACAAAGGGAGAATTCAGGTTCAGATCAAACAAGATCTATTTCGGCAAGCTGTTGAAGGATTATCCAATTCTTCGAACATATACCTTTGTAGATAAGGATGAAAACAAGGCCACATCAATATCATTTTCAAAAAGTGACAAACTCGGTATGACATGTGAAGTTGAAGATCTCAAGAACGGACAGTTCTATAGATCAAATACAATTGATGCCGGAAAGTCATTTACTTTCAGAAATAAGAAAAAAATTATTGTCTTTACAATTGACAAAAACGTGATTGATTTCACGGACTCATTCAAGGTCTCCATTGTTGAACCAATGGAAAAATGGCTTGTTACTGCTGTCACAATTGCGATAGACGATTTTTTCCATCCATGAACCTTAAGGGTTTAATTTCAATATCCAATTGAATCTTGGTCATGGATCAAATAAAGCGTTATTTTGCAGAACCAAGCAAGTATTACCATATCATCCTAAAAGTTGAACCTGAAGCAAAGAAGCGGGTGAGAATCTATTCAAGGGGTGGGAAAGTCCATGGTGTAAATCCTTCCAAAGAAGATGAGGATGTTATTCGCAGACTTCTGGTTGATATAAAGGAGAGACCTATTTCTCCCATTTCCTGCGCATGTTTGCTTGGAATGAGATTTTACAGATCACTTCCAAAATCTACACGGAAGAAAGATTTGCCTTTTGTTGAGACAGAACATTTCAGGCCAATAAAGAGACCTGATTTGGATAATTTCATCAAACTTTTGAAGGATGCCGCCACTGGAATCCTTTGGGAAGATGACAACCTGATTGTTGGATATTTGCCTGGAACCGGAAAATATTATACAACTGAGCAACCTCGAATAGAAGTAGAGTTATTGACTGTAGGAAGTGATCTGCATGAAAGATACATAGAGCTATTGGAAAAGGAAATACGAAGATTAAGACAGATTAATTCCAATTTGATGGACTTCATATAGAAATCACAAGCAATTTTGCTTAACACTAGGTCTCAGAGTATTTAAATACCGAAAAACTAAAGCAATAAGTATGAGTGCCCATGTTTCGACAGGGGACTTGGTTCCTGTTGTCGTACTGATCCTCTTAAGCGGGTTTTTGGTGACGTATTTCGCAATCAGAAGAAGAACAACTGGAATCAATGCTCTGGACTGGTTCATTGCAATCTTTGGAACCACATTTGTCATGGCAATCTTTCAGATCCTGAAATTGTATTTTCAGGATTCTTGGGCCCTCTTTCGGTTTGCAGAGGATACCCATTCGCTTCTGACTAACCCAGTCAGAGTATTTCACTTGATAGCACTTCTTATCCTCTTTGTAATGGCAGAGTACTTTCTTAATGATCGATTAGATCCGCTCCATTTTGGGATATTGATGACCCTACTCGGCGCATATGTCTTTCTCTCTGTCATCTATCCTATTACTGGCATTTTGATCAAAACCAACGAGCTGATAGCTTTTGCACAACCTACAACCATCGATGGATTGTTGTTTGACCTAATCCAGATAGAAGTTGTCCTCTTATTGCAGTATGTCTATTTCAAACAATACCAAGTTACACAAACCCAATCTATCAAGAAATATCTTGTTTTCCTCAATATGGTATTGTTCACTTATTTCATCGGAAGTGTTATAGAAATCTTGGAACATTTCGTGCCAATAGGGGACATCAATGCATTTCTTACAACTCTCCCTATGTTTCTGCTGTTGGCCGCCTTTTATATTAGATATCCTAATTTCATTTACCTTGCTCCTTCCAAAGTCAAATTTCTTCAGCTCATTTCTGACACAGGCGAACTACTTTACGCGGTAGAAATTAGCGAAGCCACAAGAAGCAAAGAATTTCTGATAGCTCCGATTTTTGCATCTGTAAATTCCTTGATCGGAGAACTTGTGGGCAATGAACAAATCACAATGAAAACCTACATATATGACAATGGAGTCATCCTTTTGGAAAAAATCGGTAATGTGCAGGCAATCCTTCAGGCTGAACGATCTGCCAAAGTATTGCGAAGGTCAATGCGATATTTCCTCCGTGAGTTCATCAAATCCTTTGAAGATCAGATCCATAAGTTTTCTGGAGCAATTGTTCCTTCAAATGGTATCCATCCCGATGATATTCTGAGAAAATGCATTCCGATAGTTCAGTCCGTGCCTTTGATTTCAAGCATTACAGGTTCAGCTACAGGAACCACAAATTAACAATTTCGCTTGCAATCCGAATATGCCCTTTCGTCAGGTTATTTATATTCATTTTTCAGTAAATGTTTCATGCATGTCAATGTTAAATGGGCCCTGATGCTTTCAGCTATTTTGATTGTTCAACCGGTAGTGGCTGCAGAATATGAATGGAAATCTAACACGTATGACATATTTGTCTATTGGATCGATGAAATTTCCACATCTCTATTGGGCGGGACAAATTTGGCGAATCTCATGACTGATGCAAACCGAACTACTGCTGTTATTTTTACAAATATCACTGACAATCTAGTGACCTATGCAACCGTAACCGGCTTGACTTTGAACCAGAGTACTGACGCTCTTGAAATCCTAGAACGAAATGATACACAAATACAAGTGAATCAAACCTATGAAATAGTGACCGATACCATCGCAGGACAAAGTATCGAATATCCAAACGGTTCAATCCCGTTTCTGCTTCCTACTGCAACACCATCCCGTTCTGATTATTTTGCCTATCTTGTAACCATAGCCTCTACATTGGGTAGTTTATTCCAAGCATTTTTGGGTGACCAATTCAATATTTCCTCCATTC
>JALUTL010000433.1 GCA_027016475.1 Candidatus Heimdallarchaeota archaeon | reverse complement strand
ACGGTCTCAAATCCGCCATGCCTTCTCCATACTTGCCCCCTCCCTGAAAAATTCGGGTCCGTATTTGGAAAGATGGATGGGTTCCCAATCCATCATATAACGAAATCACCTTTGCCATCTGACCCGCAAAATCACTCATAAATATTCTTACGACAGCATTCCAAATTAAAAAATTATTTAACGAGACCCATAGATTCCCTTGCCCTCTCCTCGAAAAAAATGTAAACAGCAAGAACCAAGGCAACCAATGCCAAAATCATGATCATTTGAAATGAGGCTGAAAGCCCAATATTGTCTTTGATCCAGCCAAATGCCAAGGGTGTCAGCAACGACAGAACTTGGCCGATCGAAAAAAGAGCTCCAAAAAGCTTGCCCCGCTGCTCCTTCGTTACACGATCAGCAAGAAGGGCACTCCCCGCAGGGGATCCCACATAATAAAACGCCAATAGAAGGAAATAGAATGTACTGAAGGAAACCAAGTCTGAATAATCCGTCAAATACGTAAGGGCAACACCCGCAAAAACAGAACCAATCGAAGAAATCAGTATGGCAACCCGTGGACGAAAATGATCTGAAATGAAACCACCCACCAATGTGAACATCGAGGCAATCCCCAACACCAAAGCCGTTGCTACTGTCGATTCATTCTTTGTCAAATGAAGATAGTCCTCATACAAAAGGGAGGTGAAGACTGAGGCAGTCCGGAAAAAACTCGAACGCAAGGAAACAAAAAGCAACGGAACCAGAACCAGACCCGAAAATATGAAGGAAATGTCAAAGCTGTGTGACACTGCTTCCTCACCCATCGTCACCACAACCTTACCAACTTTATCTCGACGGCCACTCCAGTTCGTACGACCATACATTCCGGAAAAATAACCCAATCCTCCCAACAAAAGCACTGCGACAAGACCTCCTGCACCAATCACCATGGAAACCGATTGCCAATCTCCCACAAGAAGACCAAGCCCTGAAAATACAATCGGCGAAACTGCCGTTCCTCCCATACCTACTGCCATATTCAATGACAATGCCTTTCCCTTGTCGTCCTCAAACATCTCCGTGATTACCGCCAATGTAGGGGGATGGAAGGTCGAAGCCCCAATCCCCATCAGTATGAAATCAACATAAAGTTGCTGGACAGTCGTAGCAACAGAAAGAAACAACCAAACCATAGACATCACCGCCAATCCAAACAAAATGAGAAAATACCGGAATCTCCGAAATTTGTCACTGAAAAAACCGACGCCGACCGAAAGAACTGTCATGGTCACAATCAACGCCGTCCACAACAACCCGGTGCCCGTGTAGCTTAACCCAAAATCCCCTCGAAAAAACAAAATCAACGTTGGCAACATAAACATCAATAGATGATTCAGCAAATGCAGCCCAAGTAGCACCCCATAGTCCAAACGACGAAATGACAAAAGATCCATGATCTACCTCAAATCACCAATTTAATTAAGGTCGTGCTTGAGTCAAGCAATTTACATATCACAATCAAGCAACTTCAACCCAGGTATTCCCTCATGTCGAAACTATTGCATCACAAAAAAAATTACAATGAAAAAAATTTATGGCTTTTTTAAAATAAGGTATATACAATGAAAAATAAGAGAACTTATTACAAAGCAATGGTTCTCGGCGATTTTTCGGTGGGAAAGACTGCACTTATTGATAGATGCATCAATAATGAACTCAAAAAAATTTATTTTCCTTCATTGGGTTGTAATATGGAAGTCAAGGATGTAAACCTTGATGGTTATGAAACACTTGCAATTTTATTCGATGTTTCAGGAGTTCAAAGCTTGCTCCCCCTCAGAAAAAAATATTATCCAAATTCAGATGGGGCACTCGTGGTCTTCGATATTACAAGAAGCAAAACCTTCAATAATATTCCAAATTGGATAGAGGAGTTCTTCAATAACAACGGAAGAGGAATTGTCCCGATAGTACTTGTCGGCAACAAGTCCGACCTAAGAGACGAAAATTCCATTACAACTGAATCCGCACTCGAATATGCAACTGAATTGTCAAAATGGGCAGGATTCGAAATACCATATTTTGAAACCTCAGCACTGGATGGAAGCGGTGTAGAAGAGGCATTTCTCACTCTTGTGAAGAATATGATCATTCAAAAACAAAAAGGAAAACACCCTCCTGAAAAACAACAAGCCAATAATAAGAAATCTATGATACAACTGAAACCTCCCACCATTAATAAAGATCATAATTAG